>PWLR01000025.1 GCA_003558435.1 Nitriliruptoraceae bacterium
ACCACCTGCACCCGCCGGCTCCCACCCCTCGATGCCATCGGCCAGTACCTGCCCTGAACCGACCGAACCGACAGGCGGAGACCGATCGCCGAACCCCACGACCATGGGCACCACACCGCCACCGGGGCTGTGGGTGCTCGCCGCGACGGGGGGCGTGGCCGTCGCCGTACTGCTCGGGGCCGATGCGCTCGACACCACCCGACCGACCCCCGTGGCCGGCTCTTCAGCGACGGTGGGGGTGACGAAGGACCTCCAGCAGCACGCGGAGCAACAGCACCGAGCCGGCGAACAGCCCGCCCCATCCCAGAACCTCCAGCAATCGGATCTGGGTGCCCGCCATCACCGGTCCGGTCTCGGTCGCCAGCATCAGCACCGCGACGAGGCTCACACCCAACGCGAGCACGGTCAGCACGATCCGGTTGAGCAACCGTTCGATCACCGCCACGTCGTCGGGTTCGGTGAACAGACGGACCCGTGCGCCCAGTTCCCCATGCTCGGCGAGGGTGGCGATCCGATCGAGGTGGCGCGGCGCTCGTCGAACCAGCGGGCCCAGCTGTGCCCACTCGCTCTGGATCATCTCCGTCACGGAACCGGGTGCGGCCTTCGCGCGGAACTCGCCACCACCGATCATCGCGACCTGATCGATGAGCGGATAGTCGGGTGAGAGCTGCTCGAGCGTGCCCGCCAGGGTCGCGAGCGCACGGAACATCGTGGAGGTCTGCGGCGGGAGACGGAACCCCAGTTCGGCGGTCAGCCGCAGCAGTTCGGTCAACGCCTCGGCCGGTGGTAGACCGGGACCGAGGTGCACCGTCATGAACCGCGACAGTCGGCGCTCGATCCGGTCGGGCTCCCGGGTCGGAGGGATCGCTCCGACGGCCACGAGCGACTCGTAGAGCAACGACGGTTCCCCGAGACGGATGGCCGCCAGCATCTGCATCACCGACGAACGCTCGTAGGCGTCGAGCCGCCCCGTCACCCCGAAGTCGATCAACCCGAGCGTGCCGTCGTCGAGCAGCAACACGTTGCCGGGATGCGGATCGCCATGGAAGCGTTCCCCACGCAGCATCGCCTCGACCTGCGAGGCGCACAGCGCGTCCGCCAGCCTCCGGGCCTCGATGGCGTCCGGACGATCGGCGTCGATGCGCGACAATGGACGACCGACCAGCTGGTCCATCACCAGCAGCCGTTCGGTCGTCAACTCCTCGACGATCCCGGGCACCCGGACCTCGGGCCGACGCTCGGCGGCCTGGGCCATCTCCACGGCGTGGTGCCCCTCGACCTGCAGGTCCAGCTCCGTGCGCAGCGCGCGGGCGAAGTCCTCCGCGATGGCCCCGACCTCGTAGGAGCGTCCCCAGGCCGTGCGACGCTCGGCGATGCGGGCGAGGCCCACCGCGATGGCCAGGTCGCGTTCGACCGCCTCGAGCAGCCCCGGCCGGCGGATCTTGATCACGACCTCCCGTCCGGCGTGATCGCGGGCGGTGTGCACCTGGGCGATGGATGCCGACCCCAGGGGATGCCAGTCGATGTCGACGAACACCTCCTCGAGCGGCCGCCCGATCTCGGCTCGGATGGCCTGCTCGACCTCTGCGCGGTCCAGTGGGCGCGCCGAAGCGTGCAGGCGGCCGAGTTCGGCCAGGGCTTCGGGGGGCATCAGATCGGGTCGGGATGCCAGCAGCTGGCCGAGCTTGACGAACATCCCGCCCGCATCCTCGAGTGCCGTGCGGGCGCGGCGGGCGAGTTCCTCGGGGCTGCGCGCGGTGAGCTGACCGCGTCGGAGCCCGAGTGCCGGGGCCAGCCCGTGACGCGCGACGATCCGGACCACCTGGAGGCCCCTGCCGATGATGCCCAGACGTCGACGCACCGAGCGCACGGGACGGACCAGCCGGAACCCACGGGGCCGGGGCGGCCGGGTGAACAACAACTCCAGCACGACCACGGCCAGCATCGTGGTCAGCACCTGGAACGGCAACGCCACGGCATAGAACTCGTCCCGCCGTTCCTCGAAGGCCGTGAGCTGCTGTTCGATCGGCGCGCCCACATCGATGAGGAGCAGCCCGGCCACGGTCGCGCCGATGACGATCCCGGCGATCGCCGCCAGCAGCAGGCGCGGCCAGGTCACCTCTCGGGCCCCGAGCAAACTGCGCACGACCCAGGCGAAACCGACCACCAGCACGACATTGCTCACCAGACCCATGCCGCCTCCTGGCCCACCATCTCGGGCGCCGTGTGGGGGCGCTCGGCTCGAGCCTCACAGCCGATGACGGCGCGGGGTAGATGCACTCGGCCCTTCGAGCTGAGCACGTGGCACCTGAGCTGGACAGGGCTGCGTGCCCGCGCCGGCCGTGGCGCCCAGCCTGGCCGCCCAGTCACCTCGTCAACGCGATCGTCGCCTCGATCGAAGGGACGCCGACAACCGACCCCTCCGCACCGCCGCCGTCACCCTCCGGCCCGGGTCATGGGTACCGGACAGTCGGGTCCTCCGTCTCTGCCGTCCCCGACCGGCAGAGACGATGATCGCTGTGGGCGTCCGCCTGCGAGGACGTCCACCTGCGAGGAGGTGCGTCATGTCGCAGCCCGTCATGGATCCGCCCGACGTCCAACCCCCTCCGCGGCTGCTGCGCTCCCGCGACGACCGCATGATCGGTGGGGTCGCCGGTGGCGTCGCCCACCACCTGGGCATCGATCCGGTCATCGTCCGGCTCGTGTTCGTCGTGCTGGCACTGGCCGGCGGTGGAGGGATCCTGGCCTACCTCATCGCCTGGATCGTGATCCCCGAGGTACCAGTTGAAGGGCCGCCCCCGACCCCCCGGGCAGGTCCCAACACCTCGGTGTTCGCCGGCCTGGCGCTCGTCGCACTCGGAGGTCTACTGCTGGCCGACCAGCTCGTCACCGTGTTCTCCTGGCGATACGTCGGGCCGGTGCTGTTGATCGCCCTCGGTGGCCTGATGATGGCCCGGAAGGCGACGGACCGGTGAGCACCTTCGACCCGCCTCGGACGCAGCTCCCCCCTGTCGACGAGCCGCCCGCACCTCCGCCGGCACAAGGGGCATCGGGAGACGCTGGTGGTCCCGGTCCGCAGCCCCTGATCGGCTGGGGACTGGCACTCATCGGTGCGGGGACCCTGTGGCTGCTGTCACTGGCCGGGGTGTCCATCCCATGGGCGATCGTCCTGCCCGTGACGATGATCACCATCGGGGTCCTCCTGCTGGCCGGAGGCCGCCTGATCGCTCGCAGCGGGCTGATCGGGCTCGGAGTCGTGGTGACCGTGGTCGCCCTTGTGGTGTCGGTGACGCCGACAGCGGTCTCGGTCAGCGCGGGCGATCGGGCCCATACGGTGACCGAGCTCGACGACCTCGACTCGGAGTACCGCCTCGGCGCCGGCAGCCTCACCATCGACCTGCGGAGCCTCGAGCTACCTGCGGGGACCACCGAGCTGACCGCTGGGGTGTCCATGGGTGAACTGATCATCCACGTCCCACCCGAGGTGACGGTGGAGGGTGATGGCCGCGTGGCGATGGGTGAGGTCGTCGCCTTCGGCGCCTCGCGTGGCGGGATCGCGCCCACCCTGACCTTCGCCGACCCGGGCGGCGCACCCGATCGCGTCCTCGTCCTCGACCTCCGGGTCGGGCTGGGCAGCATCGAGGTGGAACGGTGACCCGCTCGCAGCTCGTGTCCGGCCTGCTGTTCATCGCCGTCGGGGTCCTGCTGCTCGCCGAGCAGGCCGGGCGGGCCGATGCCTGGGCGATCATCATCGACTGGTGGCCGACGCTGGTCATCACCGCCGGCGCCTCGCAGCTCATCACCCGGCCACGCAACACCGTCGGTGGGCTACTACTGATCCTGCTCGGCGGGGCGCTGTTGGCCCGGACCCTCGGTGCGATCGCCACCATCGGGCTGGTCTGGCCCGTGCTGCTCATCGGGCTCGGTCTGTGGTTGCTGGCCGGCCGCGCCACCACCCGACGCGATCACGATGGCGCAAGCCCCATCGAGCTGTCCGCGATCGTGAACGATCGCCGTGTCACCCTTCCGGGTGGTCCTTTCGAGGGCGGCAGCTCGAGCACGGTCTTCGGCGACCTGCGGCTCGACCTGCGTGCCGTCACGTTGGACGATGCCGGCGCCACCCTCCAGGTGACCACGATCTTCGGAGATGTGCGGCTCGACGTCCCCGAGGGTTGGCAGGTGGAGGTCTCGGGCCCTGAGCTGTTCGGCGACGTCACCCTCGATCGTGTGTCGGAGCCGACCGCCGACAGCCCGGTGCTGCGCTTGCGGGTCCTGACCGTCTTCGGCGACATCGCCATCCGGAGCCGCCGTGGACCCCCATCACCGGCGTCTGCCCGGCATCAGATCCAGCCTTCCTCCCAGGCGCGGTGAGCCGCGGCGTGTCGTGTCTCGACGTGCAGTTTGCCCATCGCGTTGGACAGGTAGTTGCGGACCGTGCCGGGTGCGAGGT
>PWLR01000211.1 GCA_003558435.1 Nitriliruptoraceae bacterium
CCGAGTCGATCCTCCCGCCGGATCGGGGCGAACCCCCCAGCAGCCTGCAGACCGAGGACCTGGTCGAGGGGACCGGTGAGGCCGTGGCGCCCGGGGACGTGGTGACGGTGGAGTACCGGGGCTGGCGATGGTCGGACGGAGGGGAGTTCGCGTCGTCGTGGGGAGCCGGTGAACCGTTGCGGTTCGAGCTCGGCGCGCAGGATGTGATCCCCGGCTGGGAACAGGGACTCCTGGGACGGGACCAGGAGCTCGCCCCGATCCGCGTCGGAGGCCGGCGCGTGCTGATGATCCCGCCGGAACTGGCGTACGGCGAACGCGGCGCCGGTGCCGCGATCGGTCCCGACGAGACCCTGGTCTTCGTCGTCGACCTGGTGGTGCTGGGTGACGAGACCACGGCCTCGGACGATCCGACGGAGAGCGAGCAACCCGATGGCTGACCACGGACCACCGCTGCACGATGCCCTCGTCCCGCTGGCGGGCCTGCTCGGTGTCTTCGAAGGTGAGGGGCGGGGCGACTATCCGACCATCGAGGCGTTCGGCTACCGGGAACGGGTCACCTTCACGCACGTGGGCAAGCCCTTCCTGGCCTATCAGCAGCGAACCTGGCACCCGGAGCACGGCGGGCCGATGCATGCGGAGACCGGCTACCTCCGGCTGCCCGCGCCGGGGGTGGCGGAGTTGGTGCTGGCCCATCCCACCGGGATCGTCGAGGTCGAGGAGGGGACGCTGACCGATGGCGTCCTGCGCCTGGCGACCAGCAGCATCGGTCTGACCGGCACCGCCAAGCAGGTGCGATCGTTGCGCCGTGAGTTCGTGCTCGAGGCAGACACCCTGACCTACGACGTGTGGATGGCCTACGACACCGTTCCCGAGACCCACCACCTCCATGCCCGGCTCCGGCGGGTGACGTGAGCATCACCGCCTCCGCGGGGTGCCCGGCGCAGGGGATGTCGTCCTGACGGGGCTCGAGATCGGGCTCGCCCTGGGCTTGGGCGTGGTCGTCGGACTGGTGGTGGGGCTGCTCGGCGCGGGCGGGTCGATCGTGACCGTGCCGGTGCTGATCCTGTTGCTCGGTCTGAGCGCGACCCAGGCGACCGGGACCTCGCTCGTGGTGGTGAGCATCGTGTCCACCGTCGGGTTGTTGACCCACGCGCGAGGCGGTCGGGTGGCCTGGCGGGCCGGCTTCGGGTTCGCCGCCACGGGGGTGCCGGCGGCGCTCGGTGGCGGGTACCTCGCCGTGCTCCTGGCCGACGAGGTGATCACGGTGGTCCTGGCGGTCCTGCTGCTCGGAACCGCGGTCTACATGTGGTCCCGAGCGGAGCCGGTCGATCCGCCGGCCCCGGCCCGCTCGACGAGTTGGTGGCGCATCCTGCCGGCGGGGGTGGTGGTCGGGCTCATGACGGGCGCGCTCGGGGTCGGCGGGGGGTTCGTGGTGGTCCCGGCGTTGGTGGTGCTGCTCGGGCTGTCGATGCCGGTGGCGATCGGGACCTCGCAGTTGGTGCTCGTGCTCAACGCCCTGGCAGGGTTGACCGGACGGGCAGGCACCGGTTCGGTCGCTCTGACGGTGGGGCTGGTGTTCGCCGGGGGTGGCGCGGTCGGAGCCGTGACCGCGAGCCGACTCGTCGGCCGACTGAGTGGGCGGTGGCTGTCGCGGGCGTTCTCGGTCCTGCTGGTGCTCGTCTCGGTGGCGCTGCTCGGTGAGCTGGTGCTCTGAGCGTCGCTACCGGCCCCACCTGTGCCGTGCGACGAACTACGGTCGGATGTGGAGGTGGTGACATGGTGCAGTCCGACGAGGTGGAGTTCGACGCGGCGCGAGCGGACGCGGCGCGAGGCGATCGGGTACCGCGCCTGGTGGTGATCGGGGGGGACGCCGCCGGGATGAGTGCGGCCTCGCAGGCCCGTCGGCGTCTCGGCCCCGACGAGCTCGAGATCGTCGCCTTCGAGCGTGGCACGGCCACCTCGTACTCCGCATGTGGGATCCCCTACTGGATCTCCGGGATGGTCGACGAGCGGGACGAGCTGATCGCTCGGCACCCTCAGGAGTTCCGCGACCGCCAGTCGATCGACGTGCAGCTGCGCCACGAGGTGGTGGCGATCGACCTCGGGGCGCGCTCCGTGACCGTCCGTGATCTCGACGCCGACGAGGAACGCGACGAGCCCTACGACCAACTGCTGATAGCCACCGGTGCGACCCCGGCCCGCCCCGATGTGCCGGGGATCGATGCGCAGGGCGTGTTCGGGGTGCAGACGCTCGATGACGGCCAACGGGTGCTGGATGCCCTGACCGACCGGTCACCGCGGACGGCGGTGGTGGTCGGGGCCGGGTACATCGGGATCGAGATGGCCGAGGCCATGATCGAGCGCGGGCTGGACGTGCACGTGGTCGAGTTCGGCCCGCAGCCGATGCGCACGGTGGACGCGGACATGGGGGAGCAAATCGCCGAGGCCATGTCCGGGATGGGCATCCACCTCCACCTGGACACCGCCGTGCAGGGCATCGAGACGGGCGCGGACGGATGGGTGCGCGCCGTGACCACCGACGCGGGTGAACTCGCCTGTGACCTCGTCGTGCTCGGCACCGGCGCCCGACCGGCGGGCGGACTCGGACGCGACGCCGGGCTACAGGTCGGCTCGAGCGGCGGGATCGTGACCGATCCACGCCAACGCACCAGTGACCCGTACGTGTTCGCCGCCGGGGACTGCACCGAGACCTTCCACCGGGTCTCGCGGCGCTCGGTCGCGATCGCCCTGGGCACGATCGCGAACAAGCAGGGCCGCGTCGCCGGCATCAACCTCGGTGGTGGGTACGCGACCTTCCCGGGGGTGCTCGGAACGGCGGTGACCAAGGTGTGCGGGCTGGAGATCGGACGGACCGGTCTGGGCGAGATCGAAGCGCGCGAGGCCGGTTTCGAGCCGATCGTCGAGGTGGTCCGCTCCACGACTCGCGCCCACTACTACCCGGGGGCCGGTTGGATCACCGTGAAGGTGATCGCCGAGCGAGGCACGGGCCGGCTGCTCGGTGCGCAGATCGTCGGTGCGGAGGGTGGGGCGAAACGCATCGACGTGTTCGCGACCGCACTGTGGAACCAGATGACGGTCGAGGACCTGTTGAACGTCGACCTATCGTACGCGCCGCCGTTCTCGCCGGTGTGGGATCCGGTGCTGATCGCCGCCCGCAAGAGCTGGCAGCAGGTCGAAGCCGAGCGCTGCTGACCCGGCCGCGCCCCGCCGAACCCCCGGAAACGGGTGTTTGCGGCGCTGGCGGGATCGGTGGGGAGGCGGACGCGGACCTCCAGGTCGGAACCCCCCGGAAACGGGGGCTTCGGGCGGTGGCGGCCGTCCGTGGCCGGCGGGTCCGTCCGGCAGTTGCCGGCAACACCCGGATGCGGGTGCGTTCGCCGCCGATCACCTCGGCCGCCGGTCGGCGTCAGGCCTTCTTGCGGGCCCGGTTGGTGGCTCTGAGCTCGGCGTGGGTCTCGACGAAGGCGATGACCTTGCCCGCGACGTCGATGCCGGTCGCGGTCTCGATGCCCTCCAGTCCAGGCGAGGAGTTGACCTCCAACACGACCGGACCGTGGTTGGAGCGCATCAGGTCGACGCCGGCGACGTTCAGGCCGAGGATCTTCGCGGCCCGCTTGGCCGTGGCCCGTTCCTCCGGGGTCAGCCGCACCTTGGTGGCCTGACCGCCGCGGTGCACGTTCGAGCGGAACTCGCCCGGACCGGCGGTGCGCTCCATGGCGGCCACGACCCGGTTGCCCACCACGAACGCGCGGATGTCGCTGCCGCGAGCCTCCTTGATGAACTCCTGGACCAGGATGTTGGCGTCCAACTGCATGAACGCCCCGATGACCGACTCCGCGGCCTTCTTGGTCTCGGCGAGCACGACCCCCATGCCCTGGGTGCCTTCCAGCAGCTTGACCACCAGGGGCGCCCCGCCCACCAGGGACACCAGCCCGTCGATGTCCTTGGTCGAGTGCGCGAACGAGGTCACGGGCAGCCCGACGCCCTCGGCGGCGAGCAACTGCAGTGAGCGCAGCTTGTCGCGGGAGCGGGAGATCGCCTGGGACTCCACCGTCGGGTAGACGCCGGTCATCTCGAACTGTCGCACGACCGCGGTGCCGTAGTAGGTGTGGGAGGCACCGATACGGGGGATGACCGCATCGATGCCCTGCAGGGTCTCACCGCCGTAGACGATCGCCGGTCGGTGCGAAGTGACGTCGATCACGCACCGCAGGTAGTCGATGACGCGCACGTCGTGGCCGCGTTCAGCGGCGGCTTCCTTCAGTCGGCGGGTCGAGTAGAGCTGCGCATTGCGGGAGAGGATCGCGAGGTTCATCCGAGGTCCGGATCGCTTGGCGGGGGCGCGGTCACGGCGGAAGGTAGTGCGCCGCCGGTAGGTGGTCGCCCGACTCTC
>PWLR01000012.1 GCA_003558435.1 Nitriliruptoraceae bacterium
ACTCATCGCCGTAGTCATTCCAGGAAAAGAGGGCTTCGCCTTCATCAAAGCCTTCAGTCTCAATGGTAAGTGCGAATGGCTCCACAATGGTTTCCGTCAGCATGATCTTCATTTCCATATGGTCATCAATCATGACATTAGCTTCCATGTGTGTATCATAGCCCTCGGCGTGTACATGGAGGTCGTAAACGCCTTCGTATACATCCTCAATGGTAAACTCACCATTTGCTTCGGATTCCACGGTGTAGCTGAAGTCACCTTCCAGGGTGATTACCGCGTCGGCCAGTACCGGACCATCGTTTCCGATCAGGGTACCATACATATTGTATCTTGGAATGCGTGCAAAGAACGCCCGCACAACTTCATCCTGATGCATGGTGATCGTCGTGGCCTCATCTTCGTGGCCTTCCACATTGCCTACCCAGTGACTAAAGACCCATCCGGAGGCAGGTTCCGCGGTAAGATCCACGACATCCCCATCCATATAGGCGTGAACACCTGTCTCATGAGATAAGGTTCCTTCGCCCATGGGTTCATGCATGGTAAGTACATGCGCATCTTCATGCATTTCAAATACAGCCTGTACGCTTATGTCCTCATCCATTGTGAGGGTGGTGGATGGAGCATCACTGGCATCTGCCTCTCCATTGATTGTCCAGCTGTCAAACACCCAGGCATATTCGGGCATGGCTTCTACATCCACCTCGGTTCCATCAAGATATAGATGGTCACCGATATCGGGATCAACCGTTCCCTGGCCTTGAGGTTCCATCATGGTCAGGGTAAAGACATCCAGGTCGCCCAAAACGATGTCATCCACGTACCACTGGTTGATATTGAATGAATTGCCTTCAAAGGTAAAGGCAAGGTGGAACATTTCACCAGCATAGTCATCCAGGTCGAGGATAACCATGGTTGCAGGCACATTCCGTCCTCCTGTTTCGCGGCTTGCACCTTCTTCCCGGTCAGATTTTGCAATATCAAGCACCCACACATCTTCCCAGGTTTCTCCTTCATCCAGGCTGGCTTGCACCTTCAGGCTATAATCTCCACTCCAATCATTCACCATGTGATTGAATGCCAGTACGAGGTCATCCTCCTCCAGTGCGTTAACCGGCGGTGTTATTGCCCTAAGTACGCCATCCACTGATGGTGACCAGTTAAAACGCAGCTCGGGAGCTTCACCTCCGGCATTGCTGGTATTCCACACGCTCCAGTTCTCATGTGTACGCGTCCAGAATTCTGGCATATCACCCTGCGCGACACCGGCAAAGTCTTCTTCCCAGGGGAGGTCCAGAGTAAAGTACTCCAGTATGATGTCTATGGACACATCCTCATTGAGCACTTGCACAGATCCTTCCTCCGTGCTGTAGGCTTCTTTGGATACGGTATAGTTGTAAGTACCGGGCTCCACCAGGAACACATAATCGCCGGGATCATTGGTCATATTACCCAGGCTGATGACGGCATCCTCAATGGGGTCACCAAACTGATCTACGACGGCAAAGGATACTTCCCGTTCCTGTGGCTCACCCATGGAAAAGATCAGTTCAACGATGTCTGATGTATCCGTGGTATAGACTGATTGCACGCCTGCGGTGTAGGCAGTTCCATCTTCCAGTTCGGTAAACAGGTATTCGGTCTCTTCGATATTTGCGGCCACCATTTCATCGTCCAGGAAGACGTTAAAGCCTTCAAGGGCTTTTTGAGCTGTCGCTGGTCTTGCCGGACTGCCAGCATCCACGGGCTTATCCATTGGGATAAGTTCCGGTGCGGGGCCGTCAGCAAGTGGGAGCTCTGTTCTGCCAAAGTCGATTTCTCCCTGGTTGGTGCCATAAGCGCGCAAGAGGTAGTTCACCTCAAAGCCCCATTCAGAGATACAGGTAAAAGCGGAAGTGGGGTCGGCGATGTCGAACACGCCAAACTGGGTGCCCGGCACAAAGTCCCAGGGCTCACCCACGCCATCATCCACGGCCAGGCCGAGGAAACCAGGGTAGCTCAGGCCAATGAAGAATCCGTCGGGCGCTTCCACGATCTCAGTAAATTCGTAGGTGTTCCATTGATTATCGATGTTCGGTATGTCTTCGGCCGTATACAGCACATTGTCACGGTCGGGCATGCCATTGGCGTCAAGGCCAAGCACCCATATCTTCACGGTGCTGTGGGGACCACCTTCTTCTGTGAGATACCAGGTCGTTTCAAACAGCACAGCGTCGTTGTGATGTGCGGCACCCATCACGGAGTTCCAGGTGCCATCGAAGCCCAGCTGGGCATCCACAACCCCGTCGTCATAGCGGAATTCGTACTCATCGCCGTAGTCGTTCCAGGTCAGGAGTGCCTCACCCGGTTCCAGCCCTTCGGTAGTAATTTGAAGCGCAAATGGTTCTTCGATGATTTCTGCCATGATGATTTCCAGGTTGAGGTCGGCATCCACCATGATTCCTTCATCCATAAATGGTTCATAGCCTTCGGCTGTAACATGGATATCGTATTCGCCTACAAACACCCCTTCAATGGTAAACTCACCCGACTCATCGGATATAGCCATATAATCATCATAACCTGTCATAAGGATCTCAGCTCCTGCTATGACTGGGCCGTCGTTGCCCACCACGGTGCCGGAAACGGTGTACGTGTCTATGGGGTCGATTTCCATCGTAACTTCCGTAACTTCATCTTCTATAACGACCACATCCTCCAAAGTGGCATCGTGGTATCCGAACTTGCTGAAATGCAAGTCATAGGTGTCTTCAAGCAGCGCAGGGAAGGTAAACTCACCATCTTCATTGGTTTCTGCCGTGCTGTGGGTACCCACTACCTGCACAAGAACGCCCTCTACCGGCTCACCTTCTGAGGTGACGACACCAGCGATGCCTCCGAGGCCTTCCGTGGAGAAGAACATGGTGATATTGGGGAATCTGTCATTGGAAAAACCAATAGACGTATCTATGTCTAGCGGGTCATATGGATCTCCGTCGGTCTGCACACGGCGGCTTCTGTCTGAACCAGCATCCAATGTATTATAAAACTGGTTGCCTGATTCCCAATCGGGGAAACTTTTAAATGTATATATTACCAGGTTTCCTCCACCATACACATAAACATCATCAAGGGGAATTAATAAGTCATTTTCTCCGGCAGGAAAATCATAATTTCCTTCAAAAACCAGCTGCAGGTTGGATGGATCAATGAAGGCATCATCAAGGTCTTCTGCATCTGTTTCACCAATAAAGATCATGATTTCTGTGTCATCAAAGTCAGAGGCAAAACTATTCTGGTATTGAAGGCCAGTGATCGCGCCGCCTCCCATTCCAATTTCCTCAGGGAAATAAAGTGTTTGTGCAAGACTGTGCCTAAACCAGAAATTAAAAGGCTGGTGGTCCAGCTCTTCGCCGTCACCAATGGAAACCGCCATGATATCTCCTGGCTGCACGTTGACATGCAATGGTGGGGTTTGGTTATTGCCGGGCAGTTCATCATCCGGGAAGTCGACATAACCATAAATAAAAGTGGGACCAGTTTCACCAATTTCCGGTGTCCATGGTAGCTCGTAAGTTTGTGTCTCACCAAATTCAATGGGTTCACCGGCAACCGAGGCAAGCTCTACATCGCCTTCCTGCATGAGCTTCACGGCATAGTCGCTCTGGGTCTCTGTGCCTGCATTTTGAATCGTGACCGTATACGTGTATTCAATACCCTCTGAAGGGGTTGTGTTTCCAGTCACGGAAACGCCTGCCAGGTCATTTTCCACTACTGGCTCAAGAATCAAGTCATCCAGATACCATTGATTAATGTTCCAGCTATCGCCCTCGAAGCGGAAAGCCATATGCATGGTGGTTTCTCCCGGAGGTACGTTGAAATACAATTCGTATTCACCGGCTGGCACATTATCCTCAATCAAAATTTCCCAGATATCATCCCAGGTGTCGCCTCCGTCAAAGCTGATGTCGATGGCAGCCACCTCTCCGTCAAAGGAAGAAAAGTCGTTAAGATGTTGTTTGAACTTAAAACGCAGTTCTTCATATCCCTCCACATCGATGGGGGCTGTAACCAGGCGTCCTGAGCCAATAGCTGAGGGTGAAAAGCTAAACCTCATTTCCGGTGCTTCACCACCGGCATTGCTGGTATTCCAAACACCCCAGTTGGCTGCAAAGTCTCCAACCACTTCCCAGCCCGGAGGCAGTGCACCTACTTCATAGTCGAAGGTCTCATACAAGAGGATGCCTTCGGCGCCAAGCAGAACAGCGTTCGATTCGGCCGTGCCGCCTTCACCCATATCGTTGGATGCCATCACGGTATAATAGTAGTTGCCAATAGTGGGAATAGTGGTATCCGTATA
>PWLR01000084.1 GCA_003558435.1 Nitriliruptoraceae bacterium
CGCTCCAGGCGCGACCGAACCAGGAGCTCGCCGGAGGTCCGCCACCGGGTGGCGGTGCGGTCGGATCGGCGGTGGAACCCATGGAGACCTCATCGTGTGTCGCGCGACGCCTCATCTCCTCGACCTTAACGGCCCGTCCCTGAAGGCCCGACCTTCCCGGCGGGCCGGTCCGCACGGGCGCCCCGGTCCGGCCTCATGGCGCGGCCATCCGGCATGCTGCAGGATGCTCCCGCACGTCGCGTCCGAGCGCGACGACCCCGAGATCGGAGACCCACATGGCCGCCACCGGCATCGACGCCGTCCTACGGTCGCTGGACGCCGTGATCGCCCAGGCGATCGATGACGGCGACCGGGCCGGTTACTTCGCGGTGCTGTACCGGAAGGTCACCGCGAAGGTGGCCGAGGGGCTCGACGCGGGGTTCTTCGACGACGCTGTCCGCATGGAGCGTCTGGACACGGTGTTCGCCGAGCGCTACCTGGACGCGGTGGCGGCACACCGCAGCGGGGGATCGCCGACCGCGTCCTGGCAGCTCGCGTTCAACGCCGGCAGCGCCTGGCGCCCGCTGGTGCTCCAACATCTGCTGGTCGGGATCAACGCCCACATCAACCTCGATCTGGGCATCGCGGCCGCCCGGACCTCCCCCGGTGACGAACTGCCGGCGCTCCGGCGCGACTTCGACCGCATCAACGCCATCCTGGCATCCATGATCGCCTCCATCCAGATCGACCTGCAGCAGATCTCCCCCTGGATGGGGCTGTTGGAGCGGTTCGGAGCACGGACCCAGACCGAGGTGGTGCGCTTCAGCATCGTCACGGCCCGCCACGGGGCCTGGCGGTTCGCCGAACGGCTCGCGGTGATCCCGGCGACCGACTGGGATCCGATCGTCACCGAACGCGATCAGCGGGTCGCACGCGTGGGCCGCAGCGTCCTGAACCCGGGGCCCCTGATGGGCGCCGGCCTGCTGCTGGTACGGACCCGTGAGCGTGGTGACGTGGCCGCGAACCTCTCCCTGCTGCTCGGGGCCGACGAACCCTCGCTGGACGAGGTCGAGCGATCCCTCGATCGACCGAACCCGTGAGGACGATCGTTCAGACCCCCAGGCGCTGGCGCACCTCGGCGACCTGCCGGCGGGCGACCGGGATCTGGGAGCGCTGCCGATCGCCCATCACCAGGGTGAGACCGCCCCCGACCTGTGGCACGACCTCACGGACCAACCGGATGTTGACCAGGAACGACCGGTGTGTGCGCACGAACGTCTCCGAGAACCGCTCGGCCAGGTCGACCAGCGTGTAGCTCGTCAGCAACCGGTCGGCTCCGGCCAGCGGATGCCCGGCGGGCAGGGCGACCAGCGTCAGGTAGGCGTACCCCCGGGCGGCTTCCGCGAAGGCGATGCGCGGCTCCTCGACGAGGATGATGCGGTCCCCACGGTGGACCGGGATGCGCACGGCGGCCTCACGCGGCGTCGGTTCACGGGTGGTCGCGGCCCGGGGCTCATCCTCCCCGCGCGCACCGCGGGACAGCGCGTGTTCGCCCGTGAGCGCGCGATCGACGGCCCGCCTGAGCCGCTCGGCATCGAACGGCTTGACGAGGTAGTCGGTGGCACCCAGCTCGAACGCCTCCACCGCGTGGTCGGCGAAGGCGGTGGTGAACACCACGGCCGGGGCATCTGCCCGGCGCGCGAGTCGCTGCGCGAGCGCGACCCCCCCCATACCGGGCATACGGATGTCGAGGAAGACCAGGTCGTAGGCCACCGAGGCGATCAGGACCTCGGCTTCCTCGGAGGTGGTCGCCTCCCCCACGACCACGACGTCGTCGAACCCCGTCAACAGGTGACGCAGCTCCTCACGAGCCGGCGACTCGTCGTCCACGATCAACGCGCGTGCAGGCACTCGTAGCTCCATCTCGGTGGTGTGATCATCATCGCATGGGAACCTCGAGGTGGATGGTGGTGCCCGCACCGGGCTCCGAACGCACCTCGAAGGTGTGGCGGTCGCCGAACAGCAACTCGAGCCGGGCCCGGATGTTGCTCAAGCCGACCCCGCCGTGGTCGTGACGTTGCCGGCCGGCGAGCACGGCCGCGTGGGTGTCGGCGTCCATGCCCACCCCGTCGTCGCGGACCACCACCTGGACCGTGCGCGCGAGCGGGTCCACCCGGGCCCGCAGCCGAACGGTGGTTCGACCGACGTTGCCCGACGCACCGTGCTTGATCGCGTTCTCGATCAGCGGCTGGATGACCAGCACGGGGACCTCGACCCCCAGGACCGCGGGGTCGATGTCGTACTCCACGTGCAGCCGGTCATCGAAACGCGCCTGTTCCAGGGTGACGTAGGTACGCACGAACGCGTACTCCTGCGAGAAGTCGGCGAACTGTCCCCGCTGGCGGATCGCGTACCGGAAGAAGTCGGCCAGCCGGACCAGCAACTGCCGAGCGTCCTCCGGGTCGGTCCGGATCCGGCTCGCGATCGTGTTGAGCGTGTTGAACAGGAAATGCGGGTTGATCTGGGCACGCAACGCGTCCAGTTCGAAGTCCAGGGCGAGGCGCTGCTGCACCTGCAGCTCGGCCAGCGCGAGGTGCAGCGAGAGGATGCCGGCGGCCGCCTCGACGAGGTCGGGTTCGGGCGGGTCATCGGAGCCGCGGTAGACGGTGACCGAACCGATCACCTCGTCACCGATGCTCAGTGGAGCTATCGCCGCCGACCGGAGCGGACAGTGAGGTTCCGGACATCCGATCACGTCCTCGCCACGACCGGAGACCGTCACCGTCCGGCCGGTGGCGAGAACCTCGTCCCGCGCCGGGGCGTACAGGGCGCTGCCCCGGGCGTGATGGTCGTGACCGGGGCCGGCGAAGGCGAGCATCCGCTGCCGGTCGGTGATCGAGACCGCGTCCCCACCGAGCAGTGGCATCAGCAGGGCCACCGCCGCATCCGCGACCTCGTCGGTGAGCCCCTCGGGGCGCTCCTGGTCGTCGTCACGGTCCATGGGGACCGGGCGGCGAGCGCGTGGACGGGCGCGGCGTTGGCGCGGGCCACGCAGCGTCGATCCGTACCCGAGGATCAGGACGTCGGTGAGCACCACCCCCGCGAGGATCGTGACCACGGGCGAGAGCGGCGGCTCGGCCAGCACCTGACTGACCAACACGATGACCGCCCACAGCAACGTCACGGCGGCCAGCAGCGGCCCGACCCCCCGCATCAACCGCGGCCCCGGAGGGTGATCCGGGCCATGCGCTCGGTCTGCCGGTCGGCGGCGGTCCCGTGCATCCGGGTCCACACCCGTGGACTCACCGGTGGGCCGGTGTCCAGGCGGGAGACGACCACGATCGTCGCCGCCGAGATCGGTGCCGCGATCATGGCGGGCGCGAGCAGCACCGCCGACAGCCCGTCGCTCGGATCGGCCCCGATGACCAGTCCGGCCACCAGCGCGCCGATGGCGATGGTCGCGCCCGTCCAGATCCCCGCGGCCGCGCCACGGGCGGTCGCATCACGCCACCAGATGCCGATCAGTACCGCCGGCGTCAAGGCGGATCCGGCGAGGGCGAACGCCCACGTGACCATGGTCGCGATCACGGACGGGAAGGTCGTGAGCAACCTCGCCGGCTCGACCGACATCGCCACGAGGGCCGCGGCCGCGCTGATCACCAACACCGCACCCCGCCCGGCCAGCACCGCCTCACGTGGGCCGCCGGCGGGCCGCCAGATCCTGGCCACCATGTCGTGACCGAAGGATGCGGCCGCGGCGAGGAGCAACCCGCCGATGGTGGAGGCCATCGCGGCGAACGCCGCGGCGGAGACCACCGCCAACCCGGGTGTGCCCGCCAGCAGGCGACCGAGCACGAGCAGCGCGTGCTCCGGGACCTGCAGCACCCCGTCGACGGTCAGGGCGGCGAGCCACGGTTCGTCGGCACGCTCGGCCACCAGGACCCGTGTCGCGGTCCCGAGCATCACCGCCAGCGCGTAGAACGAGCCGGCCAGCGCCAACACCCAGACCGTCGTGGTACGAGCCGCCCGGCCGGTCGCCGCGGTGAAGTACCGGTTCATCACGTGCGGCAGGCCGGCGGTACCGAGGACCAGGGTGACCAGCAGTGCCAGCTGACCGACCGGACCGTACCTGGCGCCGGGCTCACCGAACCGTGCGGGACCGTCGCCCAACTGGTTGGCGACCCCGACGAGCTCATCGCCCACGACCACCTGCAGCGGGCCGGTGCTGGCCTGTTCGACCGCCAGGGGGTAGGAGAACCCACCCGCCCAGAGCAGTGCCGAAAGCCAGATGACCACCGCCAGCAGGAACCCGAACTGCAGGGCCTGGTTCCAGGTCGTGCCACGCATCCCACCGATGA
>PWLR01000276.1 GCA_003558435.1 Nitriliruptoraceae bacterium
GCTCGCCACCGCGGCGACGAGCCGGTCGCGACCCTCGCCGGCGTCGGTGGCCTGGAGCACGCGGCGCTCGTCGGGGTCGTGCTGGCCGGGGCGGGTGCGCGGGTGCCGGTGCTGCTCGACGGCGTCAGCGCCGCAGCCGCAGCATGCGCCGCGGTCGCCCTCGCGCCGGATGCGCGCGATCACCTCATCGCCGGACACCGCTCGGTCGAGCCCGGCGCCAGCGCGGCGCTCGAACACCTCGGCCTCGTACCCCTGCTCGACCTCGCTCTCCGGCTCGGCGAGGGGACCGGGGCGTTGCTCGCCGTGCCGATCGTGCAGGCGGCCGCGGCGGCACTCCGCGACGTCGCGACGTTGGACGAGGTACTCGGCGGCTGAAGCCCGGTACCGACGATGTCGACGGGTCGGGTGGCCGATCGGCTCCGCGGGGGAGCGCAGCCGATCGGCCTCGAAGGTGTCCCTCGCATCACGGGAGCAGGGTCAGGGGGGTCTCACGCCGCGCCTGGATGGAGCCGTCCTTCGCGGACTGCTCCCACACGGTCAGGACCGCCTCGGTCGGTGCATCGACGTCCACCTCCAGGGTGACGTCGAACGCGCCCCAGCCGACCCCGTTGTCGGACATCGCGAAACCCTCCGCGAGCACCGTGCCGTCCGCCGTCTCCAGCCGGTAGAGGAAGGTCGCCTCGAACACGGCGGCCATCCCGGTCATGCGCAGTGGCGTATCGACCTCGGCACCCGCCGCCGGCGTGTCGACGAAGACCGTGGGCAGCAGGTCGACGAAGTGGCTGCGGGAACCGGGTTCGTCGATCACGAGCCCTTCGTTGGAGAAGACGGTCACCGGCTGTCCGTCGAGCGCGAACTGCACCTCGTCGACGGTCGGGAACTGCGTGACGGTGTAGATGATCTGCGCGAGCCGGGAGAACATCGACAGCGACCCACCACCGGACTCGAACTCGCGCGAGAGGTCGACGGTCGCGAGCCCGTCGACGAGGTCGACGCCGAGCACCAGGGTCTCGTCCGGCACGGCCGTCGAGATGCCGTCGATCAACGCTTCGTCGGCGGGCGAGGGGCCGTCGATCAGCTCACGGAGCGTCGCCAGCGCGATCCCCGGCGTCGTCGGGATCTCGCGGTGCACGGAGACCAGGAAGGGATCGGCGCGGCCGGGTGTGCCGCCACCGGGTGCCATGAAGTAGAGCCGAACGGGCGTCACGCTCGGATCGTCCGCCGCGTGGTCCTGGTCGGCGTCACCGGATGGGTCGTCGGGTTCATCCGACGCGTCGGAGTCGGCATCGGTGGTCTCCGGCTCGGTCGCGTCCGGATCGGTGGTCTCCGGCTCGGTCGCGTCCGGCTCGGTGGTGTCGGTTGCCGGGTCGCCGACGTCCGTCGATGCGTTCTGGTCATCGGCGCTGGTGAGGGGGCCGGCGTCGATGACGTCGCTCGCGCACCCGGAGAGCACCAGTGAGAGGACGGCTCCGAGCAGCAGTGGGAACGGGATGCGTCGCATGGTGGGCTCCTGCCGTGTTGCGGTCGGCGTGTGCTGCCTCGGTGCTGGGAGAGCACCTGTACCCAGCATGCGCGCGGTTGGTCATGAGCGCGTCCGTGCCGTGTCACAGATCGGTAACGGCGCGCGCGGGGAGCCGCAACTCGACCGCCAGACCGCCGGCCTCCCGGTTGCGGGCCGTCACCGACGCCCCGAGCACACGGGCGTGTTCACGCACGATCGCGAGCCCCAGGCCGGTGCCGCCCGACCCACGGGAGGTATCGGCCTTGGTGAAGCGGTCGAAGATCGACTCCAGCTGCGCATCGGGCACGCCGGGGCCGCGGTCCGCCACCTCGATGTGCAGCCGCGGGCCTTCCAGCCACGCGGACACCGTCACGGCCGAACCGGCTGCATGGGTGGCGGCGTTGTCGACGAGGTTGGTCACCATTCGCTCGAGGCGCCGACGATCGGTGCGCACCGTGCAGTCCGCTGGCGCGCGGACCGTCGCTGCGGGCATCCGCCTGGCCACGACCGCGCCGAGGAACCTCGCGACGTCCACGTCCCACGACTCCGGCGCGGCATCACCGATGGTGGCGTCGGGCGTCTCGGTCGCGTCGAGCCGTGACAGCTCCAGCAACTCCTCGACCAGGTCGCGCAGCCGCCGGACGTCGCCGTCGAGCAGCTCGACGACGCGACGTGTCCCGGTCGGGAGCGCGTCGAGTTGCGCGGCCAGCTCGCTGGCCTCGTGCACCAGCGAGGTCACCGGGGTGCGCAGCTCGTGGGAGACGTCGGCGACGAACCGTCGTTCGCGGGCACGCGCGGCGGTCAACTCCGCGACGGTGTCGGCGAGCGATCCCGCCAGCCGACCGCCGCGCCAGCCGGCCACGGCGCCCAGCAGGACCAGCAGCAGCGACGCCCCGAGGAGCACCAGCCGTAGCTGTGCGAGCGCGTTCTCCGTGTCGCTGATGTCGGTGAGGAAGTAGAAGTCGGGACCGGCGGGTGCCCGCCGGGCGGCCACGATCAGGTGGGGGTCGCCGTCGATGGCGATGCGCTCGGCGCCGAGGTTGCCGGCGGCGACCAGCGCCCGGAGTTCGGCCGAGACCGCCTCCGGGGCGTTCACCACGTCCAGTCCGGACACGAAGTCGTCCCCCGGGCCGGTGCCGAGATCGACGTAGACCCGCACGTCGCGCCGCTGGAAGTCGTCGGCCAGTCCGGATGTCTCGATATCGCCCGGCCGGACGGCCTCGGGGAGCCGCTCGGTGGCGAGCACGCCGACGTTGAAGCGTGCCTGCTCGACGGCGCGGTCGACGACCTCGGTGCGCAACGACTGCGACACCGCGATGTACGCGAACATCGACAGCGCCAGCGCGGTGATCGCGACCACGCTGGTCACCGTCAGCACCAGTCGCGTGCGGATCCTGCGACCGGCACGGTTCGGCTCCGGGCCGGCGCGGGGAGCCGCCCGGTCGGCTCCCTCTCCCACCAGATCGGCATGGGTCACGGGCGAACGGCCCGGTAGCCGACGCCGCGGACGGTCTCGATCGTGCGCGGCGTCGACGGCTCGGTCTCGATCTTGGAGCGCAGTCGCTGGACGGTCGCGTCGACCAGCCGAGAGTCCCCGAGGTAGTCGTAGCCCCACACGAGGTCGAGAAGCTGCTCACGCGACAGGACGTTGCCGGCATGACGAGCGAGTTCGGCCAGCAGTCGGAACTCGGTCGGGGTGAGCTCGACGCGCTCGTCGGCCCGGGTCACGGTGTGGGCGGCGACGTCGATCCGAACCTCGCCGACCCGCAGCACATCGGCGTTGGGGTGGTTGCCGCTCGCCCGACGCAGGGACGCTCGGACGCGAGCGATCAGCTCGGGCATCTCGAAGGGTTTGGTGACGTAGTCGTCGGCCCCGGATTCGAGCCCCACCACCACGTCGAGCGTGTCGGAACGAGCCGTGAGCATCACGACCGGCACCGCTGAGGTGGCACGGATGGCCTTGCAGACCTCGAGGCCGTCCATGCCGGGCAGCATCACGTCCAGCACGACGGCGTCCGGGCGGTCCGCCCGGAAACGTTCGAGCCCGTCGTCGCCGGTGGCCGCGGTCAGGACCTCGAATCCGGCGGCGCGCAGCCCGCGTTCGGTCAACTCGCGGATCGAGGCGTCGTCCTCGACCACCAGGATGCGTGCATCCATCGCTGCGCTACCCCATCTCGGCGACGATCTCGACCTGCTTCACCCTACGTGCCCGACGGCGCACGGTTCGCAAGGTGGCTCGGGTCGGGTGATCGAGCCGGGCGATCCGTCCCGATCGATGGTGCCGGGGCTGGCCGGTGGAGGAGGGGTTGTCGCAGGGGGTCCGTCGCCGAGGTCGCGCGAGCTAAGACCCGGGCTCGGGGTCGTCGCCGGGCTCGGGCTCGTCGCCGGGCTCGTCGCCGGCCTCGGTATCGCCTCCGGCGGCGGGGGGAACGATCTCGCCCTCGGCGCCGAGCCGCAACGCCATCAGGACCGGTTCGCTGCCGAGTCCGACCGGCCACACGATGGTGTCGTCGGCGATGGCGGGCCAGGCGATGATGCCGCCGGGGGCCTGCATGCTCCAGACGGTCTCACCGTCGTCCCGGGACAACGCGTGGATCTCGCCACCCAGGGTCGCGGTGAGCACCACGTCGTTGACGACCGTGGCCCCACCGAACGCGGGCCCGTCGAAGTCGCGTTCCCAGGCCACCTCGCCGGTGGCGACGTCGATCGCGTAGAAGACGCTGTCCGCCTCCTCGAGGTTGGTGTGACCCTCCGCGGCGGCGACGGCGTCGCCGGGTTCCTCGGCATCGTGACCGGTGGCGGTGTACCGCGAGCCGAGGTTCAACACCAGGACGTAGAGCTGGCCGTCAGCCATCGCCATCGGGGTCTCGACCCCGCCCCAGACGCCGGGCATGACGAACACCTCCTCACCGTGCGGCAGCACCTGCAGGTCGTCGTTGACGTGCTCACCGACCTCGAGCTGCCAGAGGATCTCGCCCGTCTCCCGGTCGAAGGCGTGGACGTGACCGAGCTTGCCCGAACTCATCACGATGTCGCGTTGCTCGCCATCGATCTCGGCCGTCGCCAGGATCGGACTGATCTGGTAGTCGAGGTCGAACATGTCGCGGGGTTTGACCTGGTTGTACCAATCCATCCGGCCCGACTCCCCGTCGAGCGCCAGCAGCGAGTTGGTGTAGAGGTTGGGTCCCGGACGGCTCATGGCGTTGGGGTTGTCGATGGTGCCGGGAAACGGCGAGGGGTTGCCGGTGGCCCAGAACGTGGCACCCGTGTCGGTGTCGATGCCCGGCGGATACCAGATCCCGCCACCACCGTTGCGTTCCGGATCGCCCCAGAACCCTTCCTCGACGACCTGGAACTCCCAGACGATCTCCCCCGACCCCTGCTCGACGGCGTAGACCTTCCCGCTGACCCCTCCGACGTAGCTCTCGCGCCCCGCGGCGTCGTCCGCGCCTTCGGCGGGCGTCCCGGCCCCGGTACCGGTGTAGACGTTGCCGTCGAAGACCGAGGGTTGGTGGGTGCCGGTGTGGGGCTCGAGCTGGGTGGACCACAGCTCGTCACCGGAATCGATGTCCAGGGCGATGAGGTTGTCGATGCCGTCCTGGATGAAGACCTTGCCGTAACCGATCGACGGCCCGTTCGGCCCGATCGCGGCGCGCCCGTACTCGCGTTCCCAGATGGGATCGCCCGAACCCAGATCGATCGCGAAGGTGTTGGACATCAGGTCCTGGAAGTACACGACCCCCTCGGAGATCACCGGCGTCGAGGCGGATGCGCCCCAGTCGGAGACCCCGGTGGTCGGCAACGTCCAGGCGACACCGAGATCGTCGAGGGTGTCCGAATCGATGGTCGTGTCGGTCGTGGCCCGGGTGTTGGCGTAGTCGCGGTTGCCCATCGGCCACTCGGCCGCGCCCGCCTCCACCTCCGGCGGGAAGCTCGGCACCTGCTCGCGCTCCACGTCCGCCCCCGGACCCGCGGTGACCTGGTTCTCCGGCGGGACCGTGGGACCGGCGTCGAGGTCACCGACGATCTCGGCCTCGTCCACCTCGCCGGGCAGTGGGGCCTCCGCGGCGTCATCAGCCTCCGGTTCGCAGCCGATCAGCCCCAGGGCCAGTCCGACGGCGAGGGCGAACAGCAGGGAACGGCGTTCGGGCACGTGTACCTCCGGTTTCACTTCACACGGGTGGGGGTGACGGTGGAGGCATCGTTGCCCCACGCGTTGCGGATGTAGGAGATGACCTGGGCCAGCTCCTCCTGGTCCATGGTGTTCCGGAAGCCCCGCATGCCGCCACTGCCCTCCAGCACGATCTCGATGACCGGATCCGGATCGTGCAGGGTGACCAGGGGGTTGCCCGCGAGGTGCGGGTAGATGGGGGCGAAGCCCTCACCGTCCGGCTGGTGACAGCGGGCGCAGCTGTTGGTGTAGAGCGCCTCCCCGGCAGCGATCAACTCCTCGTCGTCGGTACCGGGGGCGCAGGCGTTCAGCGCCGCCAGCACCAGCAGCACGACCAGGCCGGTTCGCCATCCGGGTTCGGGTACGTGATCGGCGTGCATCATCAGCCCCCGTCGCCGAGCGTGTAGAGGTAGGCCGCCATGTCGCGCGCCGTACTCTCCGGCACACCCAGGTCGGGCATCGCGTTGCCCGGATCGATCTGTTGAGGATCGATGATCCAGTCGACGAGGTTCTCCGGGGTGTTGGCGAGCCGACCGGCGACGTGGGTCCGCTCGGACCATGCGTCGAGCGGGGGTCCGACGGTGGTATCGGGGTGTCGCAGGCCGGGGATCCGGTGGCACGCCGCGCAGCCGTATTCGAGCAGCGCGGCCCTGCCCATGTCCGGGTCGCCGCCGGTCGCGAGGGCCGTACGGTCCGCCCCGCCGCCGGCCACCATGGCGATCAGGGCCGCACCGACCGCGACCACCAGCACGGTCACCGCCAGCCCGGCGAGGCCTGGCCCGCGGCCTCGGTCAGTCGTCGGGGACAACGGGGTCTCCTTCCGGGATCACCTCGGGATCGGGTTCCAGCTCGAAGGGTTGGCGACCGAGGTCCACGAGGGCAGCGTTGCCCTCCGTGAAACGTTCCTCGGGCGGCAACGTGAGCAGCTCCTCGCGATCGAGCAGGTAGGCCGTGACCGCGAGGTAGTCACGATCCGAGAGGGTCTCCGGCGCGTCCAACGGCATCGAGGCCCGGATCAGCTCGTAGAGGTCGAGTCCGTCGCCGTAGGTCGTCAACAGCGTGTCGGAGGTCATCGCCGGCGCCGACCGGTCGGCGGCGTGACAGCGGGCGCAGTGCCAGGCGAAGGTGGCTTCACCCCACGCGAGCTGCTGCGCGCCCTCCCCTGACCGCTCGTCCTGCTCACAGGCCGCGAGCACGGCCAACAGCGCCACGACGAGCAGCACACGCCACCCGGCCCTGCCCGCTCCGTGCCCCCTCAGCATGGTTCGACCATCAGCACGAGCACGACCGCCCAGCCCAGGTAGGCCAGCAGGGCTCCGTCGATAAGCAGGGCCCCGAACAGCAGGAACCCGCGGTTGCCACCGGGGTCGTGGCCCGGTGACCGCTCGCCCCGCACCGCTCGCCGTGCCTGCACGGTGGCGAGGATCAACGCCGCGATGATCGCGGCGGTCACGCCCGTGACCGCCAGCATCGTGGCTCGTACGACCGGCATGCCCGCGACCGTCCCGGGGAACCATCCACGCAAACAATGCAGGGACACGATCGTGTAGCCGACCACGAGGTGGAGCCCGGCCAGGGCCAGGGGTCCGCCCAGGCGGATGGCCAGGGGCAGGGAACGCGCCTGGGGCGGAGGCTGGGGTGGGGCGAGATGGTCGGTCATCGAGGCTCCTACATCAACGCGTGGCCGAGATAGACCACGGCGAACAGCGGGATCCAGACCAGCGCGACGAACCCGCCGAACATGGCCGTGACCGTCACCCCGTCCGGCCGATCGCCGTGGAAGAGCCCACGCAGGGTGTAGATCCCGACGACCACCGCGGCGACCACGAAGGCGAGGACGTACAGCAGGTGGAAGCCCGTGAGCGTCCAGTCGAGTGAAGCGGAGACGTTCGCCCGCGGATCCTGATCGAGCTGCACGTACTCGACGACCTTCAGCACACCGAACAGCAGCGCGAGCGCCCCAGCGGCGAGCAGCCCGAGTCCGGCGGTTCGGTGGTCATCGCGCGCGATGGCACGGCGCGCGAGTCCGAGCGGGACCACACTGGCGATCAGCGGCAGTGAGGCCAGGAGCGGGCCAGCGAGCGCGCGCGGCTCCACGGGGTCGATGGGCCACACGTCGTGGCCGACGCGCAGGTAGAGGTAGCTGACGATCAGCGTCACGAACACGCTGGCGGACACCAGCACGGTCACCAGTCCACCGGCCCAGGTCGTCGACCGGTAGCCGTGGCGAGCGGCTTCGAAACTGGTCGGCAGGGACCCTTCCGGTCCGGCCCGCAACCAATCCCGGTCCCATTCCTGTGGATCCGGCTTGAACCACACGAACAGTGCGAACGCGACCAGCACGAGCCCGACGAGGATGAGGAGCGGCTCGATCAGCGCGCTGAGGAAGGTGAAGGCGACCGCCAGCGCCGCCAGGAACGGCACGATCGTGGAGGTCTGCTGGACCGCGCGGAACTGGGGGACCGCGTCGATCAGTGAGGTGGCCATCGTCTCACGGCGGTCGAACGAGGTCTCCAGCCGGGGGTCGTCGAGGTCATGTGCCGCATCGGCGAGCACATCGGTCCTCGGACGCCACAGCGGGTTGCGGTCGTCGACCACCGGGGTGCGTGCGAACCCGTAGACCGGCGGTGGCGAGGCGATCGACCACTCGAGGGTTCCCGCGCCCCACGGATCGGCGGGAGCCGGCGGACCGTTCAGGACGCTCCGCACCGCGTTGAACAGGTAGGTCGCGACCCCGAGCGCGAAGATCCCCGCCCCGATCGTGGCCAGCAGGTTCAGGCGGTCCCACCCGAGCCCGGGCAGGTAGGTGTAGACCCGTCGAGGCATCGCCCACAGCCCGAGCAGGTGCATCGGGAAGAAGGTGACGTTCATGCCGACGAAGATGACCCAGAACGAGAGTTTGCCCAGCCGGTCATCGAGCATCCGGCCCGTGAACTTCGGGAACCAGTAGTAGAGGCCCGCGAACAGCGGGAAGAGCATCCCCCCGAGCAGCACGTAGTGGAAGTGGGCCACGACGAAGTAGGTGTCGTGGACCTGCAGATCGAAGGGGATCGAGGCGACGTTGACCCCGGTCAGGCCACCGAGGATGAACACGAAGACGAACCCGAGGACGTAGAGCATCGGCACGCTCATGCGCAGACGGCCGTAGGCCATCGTGGCCAGGGTCGCGAACATCTGGACCCCACTCGGGATCACGACCGCGAAGGTCGCCACCGAGAACAGGCCCATCCCGGTCGTCGCGCGCCCGGTCGCGAACATGTGGTGCACCCAGACCGCGAAACTCAGCATGCCGATGGCCACGAACGCCGCGGCGACGTAGGGGTAACCGACGATGTCGTGCCTGGTGAACGTGGCGACCACCGCGGCGACGATCCCCAGGCCGGGCAGCAGGATGATGTAGACCTCGGGATGTCCGAAGAACCAGAACAGGTGCTGCCACAGCAGCGGGTCGCCGCCTCCGCCCGGGGAGTAGAAGTGGGTGCCGATCATGTTGTCGAGTTCGAGCAGCAGCGTCGCCACCAGCACGGTCGGCATGGCCGCCAGGATCATCACGCCCATCACCAGCTGCGCCCACACGAACAGCGGCATCCGGTTCAGGCTCATCCCGGGGGCGCGGAGCTTGAGCACCGTGACCACCAACTCGATGGCGGCGACGATCGCGGCGATCTCCACCATGGAGATCGTCAGCGCGTACACGTCGATGTTCATGCCGGCCTGGTAGCGGGCCGTGCCCAGGGTCGGGTAGTTGAACCAGCCGCTGTTTGGAGCCTGACCGAAGAACAGGCTGACCCACAACGCGGTGCCGCCGAGGAAGTAGACCCAGTAGCCGAAGGCGTTGAGCCGCGGGAACGCCATGTCCCGGGCACCGATCATCATCGGGACGATGTAGATCCCGATCCCCTGGGCGATGGGCACCGCGAACAGGAACATCATGGTCGTGCCGTGCATGGTGAAGATCTGGTTGTAGAGCTCGGCGTCCAGGAACTGCGCTTCGGGCACCGCCAGTTGGATGCGCATCAGGATCGCGGCGATCCCGGCCAGCAGGAAGAAGACCAACCCGGTGGCCACGAACCGCGCTCCGAGCGAACGATGCTGCACGGCCGTGAGGTAGCCGTAGAAGGTGCGTGGTCGATGCCACGCTTCCTCCAGCGATGCCCGCCACGCGGTGTCGACGCTCATCTCACTCCAACGTCCCGAGGTAGGCGAGCAGGGCCTGGAGTTCCTCGCCGTCCAGCGGAGTGGCGGGCATGAGCGCGCCGGGCT
The DNA here is from genome assembly GCA_003558435.1 of Nitriliruptoraceae bacterium. Lineage (GTDB taxonomy): Bacteria > Actinomycetota > Nitriliruptoria > Nitriliruptorales > Nitriliruptoraceae > PWLR01. Next base: position 9,936 of record PWLR01000276.1, read on the forward strand.
TCATCGCCTGCGGATCGACGAGCCAGCCGCCGAGGTTGCCCGGGTTGTTGCGATAGACACCTCCGGCCAACGTCAGCCGGGTGGCGAGGTCGCTCAGGTCCGGGCCGATCTGCCCGACCGCCGAGGTCCCCGCGATGGCGTGACACTGGGCACAGTTGTGGTCCATGAACACCTCGCGCCCCTGCAGCGCCAGCTCGGTCGTCGGTTCGGGCGGGGGCTGTTGGCGGTCCTCGACCCACTCCCGGTATCCGGCGGGTTCCATGGCCACCACCTGGAACTGCATGCGCGCATGCTGCAGACCACAGAACTCGGCGCAGATGCCGCGGTAGATCCCAGGCTGGTCGGCTTGGATCCAGAGTTCGTTGGTCTCTCCGGGCAGCATGTCGATCTTGGGATGCAGCTGCGGGACCCAGAAGGTGTGGATGACGTCCTGCGCATGCAGCTCGAGGTGGACGGGTTCACCCGCCGGGATGTGCAGCTCGTTGGCGGTGACGATGTCCTCGACCGGGTAGCGGACCTCCCACCACCACCGATGTCCGGTCACCTCGATGGTCACCGTCTCGGGCTCCTCGGGAGATTGCAGAGCGGCCAGACTCACCATCGACCGTCCGAATATCACCGTCAGCACGAGAACCGGCATCACGATGCCGCCCCACCAGATCCAACGCACCCCTCGGGCCTCACCCCTGGTGATGTCCGCCTCGTCGAGTCCCTCGACCGGCGATGCGTTGCGCTGGCGCCACACGATGGCGAGCAGCAGTCCCATGACGCCGACGAACACCGCCGTACCGAACACGAGGTGCCACCACATCTCGGCGAGGACGATCCCGGCTCCTGTGCCCCGGGGTTGGAGGGCATCGGGGACCTCGCGGTGGGCAGGCGCGTCGAACTGGCAGGAGGTGATGACCAAGGCCGACATCAGCGGGGCATGTCGGGCACCCCACGCCTGCTGGCGCTCGCTGCTGGTTCGATGTGCCGCCAAATCGACGTCCTACGTCCGGGGTCCAACGGGTGCTACGACGGCCATCCGTCGGAGCCAAGCCGGGTGTCGCGGGCGCCATGTCGACCGGTACGCGCCGTCGTCAAGTCTCGTCACGGATGGGTGGCGCCATCTGACCGTCCTACCCCGACCTCGCCTGACTGAACCGGTCTGCGCACGAGGCCGGATCGGACGCGCCTGCTGAGCGCACCGTCACGCCCGAGCGCAGCGTTCGGTCGGTCGCCGCCAGCCGCGACGCGCTGAGGCGCCGCTCGGAACGGATCGGCCAGACCCTCGACACCCTCAACCGACCTCGACCTACCTGCGGCACCGCCGCTCGACTGACCGTCGAAGGGGCTCGGTCCGATCCGGGGACGCGGATCGTGTCTCGTGTCGGGTCCTGGCCACCGTGCACCTCAGGGCCGGGAGTCTCCGGCGGGTTGCTCCCACCTGGGCCGGGTGGCGCGGTCGGCCGTCGTGGTGGGGTCGGCGGTTAGGGGAGTGCATGAACGCCCGTGGGATCAGCGATCGGTGAGCGGTGGACGAGGTGTTCCGATCCTCGATGGACCGGCTTGCGGACCGGACCCCCGCGCCGAGCGGTCGTGACCAGGCCCTCCGGTTCCGTTGGGCCGGGCTCCGGATCGCGCGCTACGCTGACGACGTCGTCCCCGCGGGGACGATGCGCGCCCCGAACGTCCCCCCGTCGTTCGGGGCGCCGTCATGTCAGCACCGTCATCGACGGGTGGCTGGTATCGCCCCCGGGGTGTCGGGTGTCGCCATGCCGGAGCCCGGTCGGCCGGCGTTCGGTGCACGCTGGTCGATCGCCGCGCGAGGGACCTTCCGGTGCACCGTGCGGACGGCCAGGATGGGCCACCGGCGCGCCCCTAGCGTGATCGACGGTCGGAGCGATGAGGCCGTGCCGTAGCGATGAGGTCGTCACGGCCGTAGTTCGAGCCCCGAAGGCACGAACACGTCGGTGCCGAGGCATCCTGGCGGTGGGCGCCCCGGCCACGGGTCCTGCGAGCGACGGGCCCCACGTACCGATGGCAAGGAGTGGACGTGGCAACCTCGGCATCCGAGGACCAGACCTACGACGTGATCGTGATCGGGGGAGGTTCGACCGGGACGAATGTCGCGTGGTACGCGCGTGACAACGGTCTGTCGGTCGCGGTGGTGGAGAGCCGACTCGTCGGCGGGGAGTGCTCCTACTGGGCGTGTATCCCGAGCAAGGCGTTGTTGGGTCCGCCGGAGTTGGTCGCGGCCGCGCGCCGCGTACCAGGCGCTGCGGCGGCGGTCAGTGGTGAGGTGGATGCGCAGGCGGTGTTCGAGCGGCGTGACGAGTGGACCTCCGGGTTGGACGATGCCGCGCAGGTCTCCTGGGTGGAGAGCATCGGGGCGGAGCTGATCCGTGGTCGTGGCCGGCTGGCGGGTGAGCGCCGCGTGGAGGTCGAGCGCGACGATGGCGCTACGCGGACACTGACCGCAGTGCGGGCGGTGGTGGTGGCCAGCGGCTCACGTGCCAACATCCCACCGATCGAGGGGTTGGGTTCGACGCGAATTTGGACCAACAAGGAGGTCACCCAGGCGAGCCAGGTCCCAGGGCGGTTCCTGGTGCTCGGCGGCGGTCCGGTCGGGTGCGAGATGGCGCAGGCCTTCGCGCGGCTCGGTTCGCAGGTCACCATCATCGAACGGGAGGGTCGACTGCTGGGTCCCTACGAACCCGAGGTCGGCGACACGCTCCGTGAGGCCTTCGAGGCGGAGGGCATCACCGTGATGACCGGGACCGCGGCCACCTCGGTCGCGCGCAACGACGGCGACGACGCGCCGGTGACCGTGACCACCGAGGAGGGCCAGGAGCTGGTGGGCGACGAACTGCTGGTCTCGATCGGTCGCAGGCCCAACACCGACGACATCGGGCTCGACACCGTGGGGCTGGAACCCGGGGGGCCGCTCGAGGTCGATGATCGGCTCGCGGTGGCCGGTGTCGATGGCGACTGGCTGTTCGCGGCCGGAGACGTCAACGGCCGCGCGATGTTGACCCATCAGGGCAAGTACCAGGCGCGGGTCGTCGGCGACGTGGTGGCCGGCAAGGACGTCTCGGCGTGGGCCGATCACCAGGCGGTGCCCCAGGTGGTGTTCACCGACCCGCAGGCTGCCTCGGTGGGCCAGACCGAGCAGCAGGCCGCCGACGCGGGGATCGATCTCAAGACGGTCACCTCGGATCCCAACGGGGTTGCCGGCGGCGCGTTGCACGGCCACCGGTACGGCTTCGCGAAGCTGGTGATCGACCAGGAGCGCCGCGTGATCGTGGGTGCGAGCCTCGTCGGTCCGGGGGTCGGTGAGCTGCTGCACGCGGCGACCATCGCCATCGTCGGCGCGGTCCCGATCGACCGGCTGTGGCATGCCACCCCCTCGTTCCCGACCGCCAGCGAAGTGTGGTTGCGTCTGCTCGAAGCCGACCGCGGTATCCGTTGACCGGGCTCGGGGATCAGCGGCACCGGAAGGAGCCGTCGCCGGGGGAGTGAGAGCCTCCACGGCCGAGCGTCCCATCGCCGAGGGGTAGCTCGGTTCACCCCTGGCGTGGTGAGCGTTGCACGCCGAGCAGGGGCAGCAGCTCGATCAGTGATTCCCCCGCGCCGGCGTCGGCCAGCTCGTCGAGGACCTCGATCGCGGACGGCGTGTCGAGATCGTCTGCCAACGCGGCATGGAACGTGGCCTCGAGTCGCAGGTCGCGGCCGGGCTCGAACGCCGCATCCGTCCAGGTCCGGAAACCTTCGTCCGCGGCGGCCACACCCTGCGGATCGAACGACCAGTCGTCGCGGTAGTGCTGCGAGAGCAGGTAGCGACGGACCGCCCCGGCGGGACGCTCCGCAAGCAGCTCACCGACCCCGACGAGGTTGCCCTTCGACTTCGACATCTTCTGGCCGTCGAGCCCGGCCATCCCGGTGTGCAGCCAGAACCGGGCGAACGGGCCCTGCTGGGTGAGCAGCTCCGACTGCAGGATCTCGATCTCGTGGTGCGGGAAGCGCAGGTCGCTGCCACCACCGTGCACATCGATGGTCGCACCGAGCTCCTCCACTGCCATCACACTGCATTCGATGTGCCAACCCGGGCGGCCCGGTCCCCAGGGGCTCGCCCACGCGGGTTCCCCCGGCGTCCCGGCCGGTGGTTGCCAGAGCAGGACGTCGAGCGGATGCCGCTTGCCCGGCGCATCCGGATCGCCGCCATTGTCGGCGAAGCGCTCGAGTCGGTCCTGCTCGGAGAGCGCGACGAGCGATCCGAACGCCGGAGCAGCGACGCTGGCGACGTCGAGGTAGACGCGTCGGTCGAGCAGCGTGTAGGCGTGGCCGCGGCGGATGAGGCCATGGACCGCGGTGATGATCGCGTCGATGACCTCGGTGGCACGTGGCTCCGAGCCGGGACGCCGGATCCCCAACGCGTCCATGTCCCGTTCGAACACCGCGGTCTCCCGGGCGGCGAGGTCGGCGACGGAGACGCCGCGCTCGGCAGCCGTGCGCACGATGTCGTCGTCGACGTCCGTCACGTTGCGACAGTGGTGCACGCGATGGCCACGTGCCCGCAGGAGCCGCTCGAGCACATCGAACGCGCTGTAGGTGAACGCGTGACCGAGATGGCCCGCGTCGTAGGGGGTGATGCCGCACACGTACATCCGCACCGTGTGCGCGGCCGTGAACTCCTCGATCCGTCCCCGCCGCGTGTCGTGCAGTCGCAGCGGGGGACCGGTCGTGGCGAGGTCGGGTGCGGTCACGATCCGAGGACCACGGTCGGCGCGACGTTCACGGCGTGGCGGGGGGCGGTCACGGCTGCCCGGCGTCGGTCATCACGCGGCGTCACGATCGGCAGCCCCGCGGCAGCTCGGCGTCCGGTCCGCCGCGAGGGCTCGCTGCCTCGGGGCGGTGGTGGCCCCGATCGCGGCCGCACCGGGGGCTCAGGCCGCTCCAGCTCATCGTTGCTCCAGGGTCGTCGAACGTTCGGGTCGGGAGCTTCGCGGCACCCTCGTGTCCTCGGGCACCCCGAGACCGTAGGAGCGCAGGCGCGGACGCGACCTGTCCGGTGGGAGGGTCCTGGGGAGCATCGGTCTCGGGACGACACCGAGCCGGGGCGTCGGTTCCGCGGCTCCGTCACGACCCGTCGCGGTCCCGGCCCGGGCGCGCCCGGGTCCCCCTCGACGGCAACCTCCCGGCCCGGAGCGCGCGCCGCCGTCGATGAGGCACGAGCCGCACCGATCGCCCGTGGGGCAGCTCAGGCCCAAGGCGGCCAGCGGCGTGACCGCCTCCGTCGAGGTACGGGTTGCCGTCGGGGTGAGCGAGGTCGTTCCGCACGTCCGCCACCACCAACGCCGTCCGAGGTCCGTACTCGCCTCGTGTCAGCTCGTCCCTCACCGTGTGTCGGGGCCGGGTCGTCGGTCGATCCGCTGCTCCGATGGCTCGGGGGCGTGCGCGCGAGTCCCGAACTCAGAGGATGAAGAACACCGTCAGCGCGTACAGCACGAGCACCACCGCCGATTCGAGCCCGATGTTGCCGACCCCGTGGCGCTCGCGCCGGAGCAGTCCGAGCGTGATGACCGCGGTCGCGACCAGGGCGACGGCGGCGGCCAGCGCGCTCTCGTCGCCCACGGCGGCATAGATCGATCCCTCGCGGTAGAACACGTCGGCGAGACCGACCAGGAGCGTGTCGAAGGTGTTGCCACCGATGACGTTGGCCACCGCCAGGGTCAGTGCGCCCGCACGGATCGCCGAGATGGAGACCACCAGTTCCGCCAGCGATGACGCGACGCCGGTCAGCAGCACACCGACCGCTGCTTCGCTCAGTTCCGTCGCACCCACGATGGACTCCCCGGCGATCGCCAGGGTCGTGCCGGCCGTACCCAGCACCGCCAGCAACCCCGCGAACCGCGCCCACATCGCCGGCGGGGCACCCTGCTCGCGTTCGGGTTCGTCGGGCTGGTCCGCCCGGGTCTCCTCGGTCTCGACGGCCTTCCACATGGGCGCGTCGCCGGTCTCCGCGACCAGACGCAGCCCGTAGGCGTAGACGCCGACCAGCACCAACGTGCCCGGATGGACCCCCCACACGCTGGCAGGTGGGCCGGCGAACAGGATCAGCATCCCGCCGAGCAACGTCATCAGCAGGGTGGCCTGGACCACGTTGGGCAGCGAGGCCGCGGCGTGCTCCAGGTTGGCCCGGCGGTAGGTGAGGTCGGCGACCGCCAGGAAGGCGGTCTGTCCCAGGACCCCGCCGAGCGCGTTGCCGACCGCCAGCTCGGGTAGCCCGCGGGCCGCCGGCAGCACGGTGGCCAGGATGTCGGGCAGCGAGGTGGCCGCCCCCACCAGCACCGCACCGACGAAGGCCTCACCCAGTCCCGTCACGTCGGCCAGGCGATCGGCCAGTCGGACCATCCGCGGCCCGGCGAACACGATGGCCCCCGCCGCGAGGACCAGCGCCGCGACCGCGACCGGCAGCGGCAACGCGAACACTGCGGACCCCCGGTGGCTCGGCCGACGGTCCCAGTCTGGCGTCTGTGGCGCCACACCGACCTGGCCGTCGGTCGTTCGGGTCCCGGTCCGGTGCGCCGCCGTGTGCTCCGACGGTGCATCGACGAGCACCCGGAGGGGGGACGTTCGGGCGAACGACCACCCTCGGAGCATCACTACGGTCGGGAGGGATCGAGGAGCGCACGTGACCGGACATGTCCGTGAGGGTTCGGCCAGGACGGGACATCTCGGGCTGTGCACCGACCTGTACGAGGTACGGATGGTGGAGTCCTACCTCCGGCGGGGGATGACGGCACCGGCGACGTTCAGCCTGTTCGTGCGTCCATCGGCGAGGCGACCGTGGTTGGTGGCCGTCGGCATCGAGCGGGCACTGGAGGTGATCGAGGCGTTCACGTTCGGACCCGAGGAGCTGGCCGAGCTGGAGCGGCTCGGGGTCGATCGCGGGGTCCGCGACCGACTGGCGGACTTCGAGATGCGCGGTGAGGTGTGGGCGGTCGAGGAGGGCACGGTGGTGCTCGGCCGGGAACCGATCCTCGAGGTGACCGCGCCACTGCCGATCGCGCAGTTGCTCGAGACGGCGATCATGAACGTGGTCCAGTTCCCGATGCTGGTGGCCACCAAGGCCGCACGCTGTGCGTTGGCCGCCGGCGGGCGGCAGTTGGCGGACTTCGGCTTCCGTCGTGCCCACGGCCTCGAGACCGGGGTGGAGGCGGCGCTGGCGGCCTACGTGGGTGGGGGTTTCGCCACCAGCAACGTCGAGGCCGGCCGTCGCTACGGGGTGCCGGTGACCGGCACGATGGCCCACTCCTACGTCCAGGCCTTCACCGACGAGCGGGAGGCGTTCCGCAGCTTCGTATCCGACCACCCGGACCAGAGCGTGCTGCTGGTCGACACCTACGACACCCTCGAAGGGGTCCGCCGCACGATCGAGATCTGCCAGGAGCTCGGGATCGAGCCCAAGGGCGTCCGGCTCGACTCCGGGGACCTGGGGGAGCTCGCGGTGGAGGCGCGCGGCCTGCTCGACGAGGCGGGCTTCGGCGACTCCATCGTGCTCGCCTCGGGTGGGTTGGACGAGTACGCGTTGCACGAGCTGGTCTCCGGCGGGGCGCCGATCGACGGGTTCGGGGTCGGGACGGCGCTGACCGTCTCGGAGGACCACCCGGGGCTCGACATCGTCTACAAACTGGTCGAGTACGCCGACCGGCCCGTGGCGAAGTTCAGCGGTACCAAGAGCACGCTGCCGGGCCCGAAACAGGTCTCGCGCCCCGAGGAAGGCATCACCGGGGACGTGTTGGACCGCCGCGACACCGAGGGACCGGGCACGGCGCTGCTGGCTCCGGTGTGGCGCGATGGGAGACGCCTGGGCGAGGCGTTCGACCAGGAGGTCGTCCGATCACGCGTGCACGAGCAGCTGGAGGCCCTGCCGCCGGCCTGGCAGACCCCGCCGTATCCCGACGCACCGCCCCTGCCCGCGGTCGGAACGGCGCTGGAGCATCTCACCGACGAGGTGCGACGGGCAGCCCCTGACGGTGGGGCAGACCCGTGAGCGCCGGCGCGCTGCCGTTGGTGCACGTGGCTCCCGGCCTCGGCGATCGCCTCGGTGAGGTGGTCCACCGGCTCCACCACGGACGACCACTCGACGAACTGGCGGCCCACCGATGAGCGAGCAACCCGACACCATCCGCGACCAGCCCCGCAAGCGCCCGATCCGGGAGCTGCCGTCTGCGCATCCCCTCGACGATGATCTACGACAGCGGCTCACCGACGAGTTCGTGGTGTTCCTCGACTACGACGGGACGCTGACCCCCATCGTCGACGATCCGGACGAGGCCCGGTTGCCCGAACGCACCCGAGCGACCATCGAGGCGCTCGCCGCGGTCAGCCTGGTCGCCGTGGTCAGCGGTCGCGACCTCGCCGATGTGCGCGAGATGGTCGCCCTCGACGGCCTCGCCTACGCCGGTTCGCACGGCTTCGACATCCTCCACGCCGACGGCAGGCACGAGCAGCTCGCCACCGATCACCTCGATGCGCTCGATGGCGCCCACCACGACCTCGAACGACGGCTCGCGGAGGTCCCGGGCGTGCGCATCGAACGGAAGCGTTTCGCGATCGCGGTCCACGACCGGAAGGTCACCGATCCCGAGCTGCGCTCGCAGATCGCCGAGGTCATGGCGGAGCTCGCCGCAGAGCGATCCGAACTGCGCCTCACCGGCGGCAAGCGCATCCACGAACTGCGTCCCGACATCGACTGGGACAAGGGCCGCGCGATCGAGACGTTGCTCACCGAACTGGGTGCCGAGGCCCGCGTGCCGATCTACCTCGGCGACGATGAGACCGACGAAGACGGGTTCCGGGCCGTCAAGGCCCACGACGGGGTGGCGGTGGTGGTGCGGGGCGAGGACGCCGAGCGCGAGACCGCGGCCGATGCCGCCCTCGAGACCACCGAGGAAGCGGAGCGCTTCCTCGACGAGTTGCGCGAACTGGCGACGGAGCGGGCGGCTGGCTGACCGACCGTTCGCCCGGCCCGGACCGACCCGCCTGCGGAGTTTGGAGCGACGAGATGGATGCGTGGACCCTGAACTACGAGGGTTACGACCCGGACGACGAAGGCCTGCGTGAGGCACTGTGCACCCTCGGGAACGGGGTGCTGTGCGCTCGTGGCGCCGCTTCTGAAGCCCGGGCCGACGGGGTCCACTACCCCGGGACCTACCGGGCGGGACTGTTCAACCGGCTGGGCGACGAGATCGACGGCGTCGAGATCACCAACGAATCGATGGTGAACCTACCCAACTGGCTCTTCGTGCAGTTCCGGGTCGACGACGGTCCGTGGTTCGACCCGTCCGAGGCGGTCCTGCACGAGTACCGCGTCGAGCTCGATCTGCGTCGTGGTGTCCTCACCCGCCACCTGCGGTGCGCGCTGGAGGGTGAAGGCACGCTGGCGGTGACACAACGGCGAGTGGTGCACATGGTGGAACCCGAACTGGCGGCGTTGGAGACGACTTTCCGCCTCGAGGGTCACGATGGGCGGCTCACCATCCGTTCAGGTATCGACACCGAGGTCCGCAACACCGGGGTCGAGCGGTACCGCGAGCTCGCCGACCTGCACCTGGAGCCGGTCGCCTCGGAAGAGCTGGACGAGCAGACGGTCCGGGTGGTGGTCGAGACCAACCAGTCGAGGATCCGCATCGCCGAGGCCGCGCGCACGCGCGTCTTCGATGCTGACGGCGAGCCGCAGCAGGAGGTGGCCCGCCGGTGGTTCGACGAGGATGGTGTGGTCGGTCACGAGCTCGACCTCGACCTCGTCGCGGGCCAGACCATCACCGTGGAGAAGGTGGTCGCGATCGTCGTCGGTGGCGATCCCGCGATCAGCGAACCGGCGGAGTCCGCCGCGCGCAAGGTGGGGGTCGCACCCGGGTTCGACGAACTGCTGCGCACGCACGTGGCGAAGTGGGACCAGCTCTGGGACCGGTTCGAGATGCGGTTCGGCGAGCGCGTGAGGGTCCAGCAGATCCTGAACCTGCACACCTTCCACGCGCTGCAGACCGCCTCGCACAACACCATCGATCGGGACGTCGGCGCGCCGGCCCGCGGGCTGCACGGGGAGGCCTACCGAGGCCACATCTTCTGGGACGAGGTGTTCATCCTGCCCTACCTGAACCTGCGGATGCCCGTGCTGACCCGGTCGCTGCTGATGTACCGCTACCGACGGCTCGACGAGGCGAGGGCCCGCGCCCGGAACGCCGGCCACGAAGGGGCGATCTTCCCGTGGCAGTCCGGATCGGACGGTCGCGAGGAGAGCCAGGAGCTGCACCTGAACCCGAAGTCGGGGGAGTGGAAGCCGGACAACTCCCAGTTGCAGCGCCACATCAACCTCGCGATCGCCTACAACGTGTGGCAGTACGTCGAAACGACCGCCGACCGCGACTTCCTGCGCTACTACGGTCTGGAGTTGCTGGTCGAGATCGCGCGGTTCTTCTCCAGCCTGGCCGAGTACGACCGGCTGGAGGACCGGTACCACATCCGGGGCGTGATGGGCCCCGACGAGTTCCACGACGCCTATCCCGACCGTGAGGACCCGGGTCTGGACGACAACGCCTACACCAACGTCATGGTGGTCTGGACCCTGCAGCGGATCTTCGAACTCCTCGACCTGCTGCCCGAGCACATGCGCCACGACGCCTGTGGCGAACTCGATCTCACCCGCGCCGAGCGCGACCGGTGGCAGGACATCACCAGACGCATGTTCGTACCGTTCCACGGCGAGGGGATCATCAGCCAGTTCGCCGGTTACGGCGAGTTGGAGGAGTTCGACTGGAAGGGCTACCGCGAGCGCCACGGCGACATCCAACGTCTGGATCGCATCCTGCACGCGGAGGGCGACACGCCCAACCGTTACAAGGTCGCCAAGCAGGCGGACGTCCTCATGCTGTTCTACCTGTTGTCGTCCGAGGAACTCGACCGGATCATGAGTTCGCTCGGCTACGACTGGACGCCGGCCCAGATCCCGGACACCATCGAGTACTACCGGCAGCGCACCTCGCACGGCTCGACGCTCAGTGCGCTCGTCCACGCGTGGTTGCTCGCCCGCTCGGACCGCGCCCGCTCGTGGGAGCTGTTCGACTACGCGTTGCGTAGCGACGTGGCCGACATCCAGGGCGGGACGACCCCCGAGGGCATCCACCTCGGTGCGATGACCGGCACACTGGATCTGGTGCAGCGCGGCTACACGGGGCTGGTGGTCGAGGAGGACGTGCTCACCTTCGATCCGGCGCTGCCCGACGAGGTGCCGCGGCTCGATCTGCAGCTGTACTACCGCGGTCACCACCTGCGCATCGCGCTCGACCACGCCTGCCTCCGGGTCAGTGCCCCGCCCTCCGGACTGGGAGCGGTCTCGATCGCCTGTGAGGGACGACGACTCGAGTTGCGTGCGGGCGAGACGGCGACCTTCGAGCTGGAGCCGGACCCCGACGGGTGAGCCACGCGCCGGCTGGCCGCGACCTGGCCTGGGCGGCTCGGCGGCGGCGGTGACCTCCGCACCTGTCGTCCGGGCCCATGGTCCCTGGTTCGCCGACCGGGGCTGACGGATGATCGAGGCGGACGGGCCCACGACGCGTGGGCGCGTCCGTCCGGTGGACCGCCGGCGCTCTGCCCGTAGGGCTGGTGCCACAGGCGTCGCCGCGATATGCACGGGAGGAGCTGATCATGGGCGCGTTGGTGGTGTTCGAATCGATGTACGGCAACACCTGGCAGATCGCCGAGGCGGTCGCGGAGGGTGTGTCGTCACGGCTGCCGGCAGAGATCGTGGAGGTGGCGAGCGCACCCCGGGAGATCACCGACCAGGTGCAGCTGCTCGTGGTCGGAGCACCGACCCATGCCCTCGGTCTGAGTCGCGAGGCGACCCGGGCCGACGCGGCCGAGCGGTCCGGACGCGCCGTGATCTCGGCCGGGGTCGGGGTACGCGAGTGGCTCCAGTCGCTGTCGATCCCACGGGGTCTGGCCGTGGCGGCCTTCGACACCCATGTCGACAAGCGCTGGCTCCCCGGGTCCGCCGCGGTGGTCGCGCGGCGGCAGCTCCGTCGCCTCGGCGGGAAGCCGATCGTCTCCTCGGAGAGCTTCTACGTCGGCGGGATGGAAGGTCCGCTGGTCCCCGGCGAGGTCGAGCGCGCCCGGGAATGGGGCGCCCGCCTGGCCGAACACCTGGCGACGGCGGACGCCTGACGCGAGGCGCGAACGGGACACGAGCGACAGGAACCGGGATGTCCGCACCCACCGTCCACCACCCGGTGCAGGCCGCCCCGACACCGCACCAGCTCGGCACGGCACTGCTCGTGACCTCGGTCGCCTACCTCGGGGCCGCCGCGCTGATGGGCCTGGTCGCGGTGTCCCGCCCCCCGGCCCGGCTGCTCGACGACCTCGCGGCCTTCGAGGACGGCCTGGTCTTCTACCGCCTCGGGTTCGTGGGTGCCTCGCTGCTCGCTCCGTGCATCGTCGCCCTGCTCGTGCTGTTGCTGGCGGCAGCCGAGGTACCCGTGGACTCGGTGCGCCGCTGGATCGGCAGTGCCCTGCTCGCCGGGTACGTGCCGATGGCCACGATCGCCTACACCTCGCAGTACGCCATCCTGCCGAGGCTGGTGGTCCGGGACCCGCAGACCGCGGCGCTCTGGTACTTCCACGACGTCGACTCGATCCCGTACGGGTTGGACCTCGCGGGCTACGCCCTGCTCGGCCTGGCCGCCGTCGCGTTGGCCAGCGCACTCGCCACCCGGGGTCGGCGTTGGCTCGCCGGGTGGTTGCTGGCGATGGGGAGCCTGTCGGTCGTGGCCTTCGCGCTCCATGCCGCCGGGTTCACCGGCCTCGGCGGGGCACTCAGCCTGATGAGCGCCGCCACCACGGTGCCGGTCGTGGTGCTCGCGATCAACGAGGGACGACGCCTCCGTGCCGCCCGATGAGCGCCCGGCCGGCGATCGAGCGGGCGAGCGCCAACGACCTGATGCAGCGCCGGTTCGCTCCGACCCCGGCGGCACGCCAGATCGGCGTCCTGCTGGTGTTGGACGGCGACCAGGAACCCGGCCCCGGGGGACTCCGAGCGGTCCTCGCCACCCGGGTCCCCGGGGTGGCCAGGCTCCGGCAGCATCTCGTGGACGTGCCGCTCGGGTGCGGACGCCCCGTGTGGGTCGACGACCCGGCGTTCGACGTCGATCGCCACCTCACCGCCGCCGTGTGCCCGCCGCCGGGGGATGAACGGGCGTTGCTGGACCTCGTGGCCTCGACGGTGGCGGAGCCGCTGGCCGACGACCGGCCGCTGTGGCGGGTCACGTTGGTCCACGGCCTGGCCGATGGCCGGGTCGGGCTGGTGGTGGTCGTCGATCACGTGATGGTCGACGGCATCGGCGGACTGGTGGCGCTCGCCCGCCTCGTCGACGGAGCTGCCACGGGCTCCGAGCGAGGGTTCCCGAGACCCGTTCCCTCGCACACGATGTTGCTGATCGATGCGTCCCGCTCACGTCTCCGGGCGCTGCGCCGTGCCTGGCCGGCCGTCCGACGGGCAACCACCGCGGTCCGTCAGCTCCGTGCCGGCATGACGGGCCGGACCCCACGGTGTTCGTTCAACCAGCCGACGGGCCCGACCCGCCGGCTGGGCGTCGCATGGGCCGATCTCGAGGCGATCCGGGCGACCGCACAGGCCGGAGGGGGCACCATCAACGACCTCGCGCTCGCCGTGGTGACCGGTGCACTGCACGACCATCTGCTCGAGCGAGGCGAGGCCGCGGAGCGACTGGTGGTCTCCGTGCCGGTGGCCGCTCGCGATCCCGAGGGCGGCGACCGCTACGGCAACCGCAGTTCGGTCGTGCCCCTGTCACTGCCGGCCGTGGGGGACACGGGATCGCGGATCGCCGAGGTCGGGGCGATCACCGGGTCGCTCAGAGCGGGGGAGCGGGGGGTCACGGGATCGGTGCTCGCTCCCGTCGTGCGACTCCTCGGCGCCCTGGGGGTCGTGGCCTGGTACATCGACCGGCAGCGTCGGGTCAACACGTTCGTCACCAACCTGCGGGGACCCGACACGCGGCTGCATCTGGCCGGGCTGCGCGTGGACGAGCTGGTCGCGGTGAACGCGATCGGTGGGAACGTCACGGTCGCCTTCGGGGTGCTGTCGTACGCGGGCACCTTGAGCCTGAGCGTGGTCACCGACGGCGAGCACGGACCCGACGTCGAGCGGCTCACCGCACGCGTGCAGGAGCAGCTCGATCGCTGCGCGGGCGGATCGTAGGTGCGGAACGCGGGTGTGGTCCCGACTCCGGTCGGCGGCGAGCCGGCCCGCCGCCGATCGACGCTTCCGGTGGGGTCCTCGGGCCCTACTCGGCTCGGCCGGCGCGGTACAGCCTGAGATGACGACGGCCCCCGCACGGTGGTGGGGCGTCGCTGTCGGCTGCCGGTACACCGCCCGTCGCGAGGAAGCCTCCATGACCGACTCCGCCATCCAGGTGGCCGCCCTGACCAAGACGTTCGGGCCGGTGACCGCGCTCGACGCCTTCGACCTCGACGTCGCGGTCGGGGAGGTGCACGGCTTCCTCGGACCCAACGGTGCGGGCAAGTCGACCCTCATCCGGGTGCTGCTGGGTCTGCTCCGCAAGGATCACGGCGAGGCGGTGGTGCTCGGGGGCGATCCGTGGCGGGACGCGGTGGCACTGCATGCTCGCCTCGCCTACGTACCCGGGGACGTCCACCTGTGGCCGAACCTCACCGGCGGAGAGGCGATCGACCTGCTCGGCGAGCTCCGCGGGCGGGTGGACCGTCGCCGCCGGGACGACCTCGTGGAACGCTTCCAGCTCGATCCGACCAAGCGGTGCGGGACCTACTCGAAAGGCAACCGACAGAAGGTCGCCCTGGTGGCGGCGTTCGCCTCCGAGGTCGAGCTGTACCTGCTCGACGAGCCGACCTCGGGCCTGGACCCGCTGATGGACTCGGTCTTCCGGGGGTGCGTGCAGGAGGCGAGGCGGGGTGGAGCGACCGTGTTGCTGTCGAGCCACGTCCTCGCCGAGGTCGAGGCGCTGGCCGACCGCCTCACGATCATCAGGGAGGGTCGCGCCGTGCAGTCCGGGACCCTCGCCGAGCTGCGCCACCTCACCCGGACCTCGATCACCGTCACCACGGCGCGTCCCGTGTCCGGACTCGAAGGACTCGACGGTGTCCACCACGCGGAGCTCGACGGGACCGAGCTCCGTATGGAGGTCGAGCCGGAGGCCATGCCCAGCGTCCAGCGGCTGCTCGCCGACCACGACGTGCTCAGCATGATCAGCTCGCCTCCCACCCTCCAGCAGCTCTTCCTGCGTCACTACGGTCAGGAGCTGACCCCGGACGAGCTCGCCGAGACCGGACCATGAGCGCCGTCCCCGGCACCGAGCACCGACGGGCGTCGACGGCGCCGCCGGCGAGGTCGCACGGGCCCGTGCGGGAGCTCACGGGGACCCGTCGCCTGCTCCGGCTGGCGGGCCGCCGGGACCGCACCGTGCTGCCGGTGTGGAGCGTGGCGCTGCTCGGACTGCTCGCAGCGACCGTGGCCAGCATCGTGAGCCTGTACGCCACCGAGGCCGAACGGACGCAGTACGCCGTGGTCGCCGCGACCAACGTGGTGGCGCGGGCCTTCGACGGTCCGATGTCGGGTACGAGTCTCGGCGCGATCGTGATGACGGAGTCGTTCGGGATCCTGGCGCTGCTGATCGGGATCATGAGTGTCCAGGCCGTGGTCCGTCACACGCGTGCGGAGGAGGAGACGGGCCGGGCGGAACTCGTCGGCTCGGCGGTGGTCGGACGGGACGCACGGCTGGTCGCCGCGCTCCTGCTGGTGCTCGCGGCGAACCTGGGAGTCGGGGCCGCGGCCACGCTGGTGCTGATCGTCTCGGGGCTGCCCGTCGGCGGGTCGGTCCTGGCCGGTGCGGCCCTCGCCGGCGTCGGTGTGAGCTTCGCGGGGATCGCGGCCGTGGCCGCTCAGGTCTCCGAGACCGCCCGCGGCGCCAACGCCATCGGGATCGTGGTCGTCGGTCTGTCGTTCCTGCTACGTGCCGTCGGAGACGCGTTCGGAAGCCTCGCCGAGACCGGGGTCGAGGTGATCAGCGCGTGGCCGTCGTGGTTGTCGCCGATCGGCTGGGGCCAGCAGCTCCGACCGTTCGGGGAGGCACGGCCGTGGGTGCTGCTGTTGTTCGCCGGGGTGAGCGTCGTCTCGATCCTCACGGCGTTCACCCTGACGCGCCATCGGGATGTCGGCGCCGGGATGGTGCCGTTGCGCGCGGGCCCGGCGAGGGCCTCGAGGTGGCTCACCTCGCCGGCAGGGATCGCGTGGCGGCTCCATCGCGGGACGATGCTCGGTTGGGCCACCGGGCTGGCCGTGATGGGCGCGGCGATCGGCGGCATCTCGAACGAGGTCGAGGAGTTGTTGCAGACCAGTGACGACCTCGCCGCCCTGATCGGCGCCATGGCTGACGGCGACACGCTCGTGGACCTCTACATCGCCTTCGCGCTGGTGTTGCTCGCCTACGCCACGGCGGCGTTCCTGTTGCAGGCGCTGTTCCGGGTGCGATCCGAGGAGCTGGACGGCCGAGTAGAACCGCTGCTCGCGACCGCGGTCAGCCGGGTCCGTCTCCTCGGGGCGCACGTGGGCTGGGCGGTCGCGGGGACCGTGGTGATCCTGCTGGTGATCGGTGTGGCCGCCGGTGTGACCTCGGGGTTGGTGACCGCTGAGTGGGGTGCGCGAACCGCGGACTGGGTCCTGGCGTCGCTCGTGCAGCTGCCGGCCGTGCTCGTACTCGGAGGGATCGCGGTCGCGGTCATGGGCTGGCTGCCTCGCCTCGGCGTCCCGGTCGCCTGGGGCGCGCTGATCGGCAGCCTGGTGATCGGACAGTTCGGTGGCCTGCTCGAGCTCCCGCAGGCCGTCATGAACCTCTCGCCGTTCACCCATGTGCCGGCGGTGCCCGCCGAGGTGCTCGATCCGGTGCCGCTGCTGGTCCTGCTCGGGCTCGCCGCTGCGCTGTACGCGATCGGGTTCCTCGGATGGCGGCGGCGCGATCTCCAGTGCTGAGGTTCCCGGTCGACGACCAACCGGGTTGCGTGTGGTCGTGGGGACGGGCGACGCCGGGCTCGATCGTCGATCACGTCCCGATGGGTCCCCCCGGCTCGTCCGGGTGAGCGCGGTGCAGCGGTGACCGTTCGGGCATCCGCCCGCGGTGCGGTCGAGACCGGGCCTGGCCACGGTGCGGGCGACGGCAGCCGGACGCGACCGGCCCGGACACGAGGCGGACCATGGCGAGCAGATCGGGACGAGGTGGCGAGGGCGTGAACCGTGGCGTCGGGCGCGCGGGCACGTGGTTGATCATCGGCGCGGTGGCCCTGGTCCTGGTGCTTGCCTTCTGGCTGTTCGATCTGACCGGCGCGGACCCGACCGGTGACGACATCGGTCCGGCGACCGACGAGGAAACGGTCGAGGACGACCCGGAGATCGACTTCGGCGAACCCGAGGACGAGCCTCCGGAGACCGAGACGGTGCCCTGATACCGACGGCGGTGACCGAACCGGTTGGTGAGCGACGCCGTGGTATCGGACCACCCGCCGATCATCCGTAGTTCGCGCCCGGCGGGCCTCGTCGGCGGGTCGCAGGTTTCCGAGCCTGCCGGCCGGGCGCCACACCTGGGCGTCGCTCGGCCCGCCACCACTTGCTCAGGCCGGCCGAGCGACGGTCTCGTCGATCGCGGCCATCAGGGCGTTCGGGTCGAGCCCCTTCTCCAGGTAGGCGTGCGCCCCCGCGCGGTGCGCCGCATCGGCAGCGCCAGTGGCGGTGAAGCCCGACAGCACGATCACGTGCGTATCGGGCAACATGCGGCGGATGTGGGGTAGGGCCTCGAGGCCATCCATCCGAGGCATCGACAGGTCGAGCAGCACGAGGTCGGGTGCGTGCTCCGAGGCGAGGTCGAGGGCCTCGAGTCCGTCGCCGGCCTCACCGACGACCTCGTAGCGTCCGGTTCGGCGCAACACCAGGGCGAGCAGCGAGCGCAGGATCTGCTCGTCGTCGACGAGCAGGACCCGACAGGTGGCGAGCGTTCCGGTCACGCGGGGCTCTCACGCCGAAGGCCCCCACTCACCATGGCCGCCGTGGAGAGCGTCTCGTCGTCGACGAGGCTCGTGACGATCTCGCGGGCCGAGGCGAGGCCGCGTTCGAGGGCAGCCAGCCCCTGCTCGACCTCACCCAGTTCGACCGCCAGTTTCGCCGTCGCCAGCTGCTGCACGATCCGGTCGTGGATGTCGAGCGCCTGTCGGCGACGTTGGGTGCGGTCGTCGAACAGTGCCACCCCGTGGACCAGTGCCGGAAGTCGTTTGCGCAGCAGCCAGTACCGGATCGCGATGGCTGCGGTGATCGCGTCGATCCAGATCAGATGCCAGTCGTAGACCGCGACACTCGCGGCCTGCGTCGCAGGGTCCAGCAGATGGTTCAGGTGACCGAGGTGTCCGGCGGCGCAGGTGGCGAAGATCAGCCCGGTGGCGGTGCCGAGCGGGTTGTCCCGCAACGAGCCAGCACGGCGCACGCCGCTCAGGATGTGATAACTGATCGAGACGTAGGCGATGGTGACCAGACCGTTGGCGATCGCCGCGAGCAACCAGCTGTCCATGCGCGTTCCTGTAGGTCGTGGTCCGAGGCGCGGTGGACGAATCGGTCACCGCGCAGCAGCTGAGTCGAACCTCCACGGGGGTTGGGACCCCGTGTTCCCGCGCATCGACCCCGGATGCACCCGGGATGTTTCCACACCTCGGGTGTCGCCCCCCATCCGCACCGCTGGTCGCGCGACCTCATGGGTGTGCGGGTGGTCAGCCCCGGGGTCCGCCGGGCCTCGGCGCCCCGCGACGTGCCTGCCCGCCACCATGTCCGGGTGGATGCGGCACGGAGTCGGGCCGTTCGGCCGTTCGTGGTGGGCCGAGGGGCGACCGGGCGACCAGGATGCGGTCGACCGCGCACGGCTGGTCGCGAGCGGCTCGAGCCATGTCACTGCTGAGCCCCGGCCAACTGGAGGCCCCATGACCTTCTCACTCGTCGCACACGACCCGGACACCGGTCACGTCGGTGTGGGTGCCATGACGGGGATCCCGGGGGTCGGCAAGCTGGTTGCGCACGCCCGAGCCGGCCTCGGGGCGGCCGCGACCCAGGCGATGACCAACCCGTACCTGGCGTTCGACGGACTGCAGCGGCTCGGCGAGGGCATCCCGGCCAACGAGGTGGTCGACGAGCTGATCCAGGCCGACCCGGGCCGCGAAGGACGCCAGTTCGGACTGGTCGATGTCGCGGGCCGCTCAGCCGCCCACACGGGCGCCCTGCCCGAGGATTGGAAGGGGCATCGCACGGGCCCGCACTTCGCCTGCCAGGGCAACCGGCTCGTCGGCCCGGAGGTCGTGGACGCCGCGGTCGAGGCCTACCTCGACCGGGAGGGCGCACCCCTGGTCGAGCGATTGCTCGCGGCGATCGATGCGGGGGAGGACCACGGTGGTGACCGGGTCGGGCATCGCTCGGCAACCGTGGTGGTGATGGGAACGGAGCTGTATCCGATCTGGGACCTGCGGGTCGACGCCATCGACGATCCGTTGCGTGAGATCCATCGACTGCACGAGGTGTTCGCCGAGGAACTCGTCCCGCACATCCTGCTGATGCCCACGAGGGAGGACCCGCTCGGGGGCTTCGACTACGCGGGCTCGGCGGGGACCGCCTGACGGAGGCCAGCATGACGAAGCTCGGACGCACGGCGCGAACAGCCCCCGCTGGGCCGGTGCTCGTCACCGGGGTCAGCTCGGGCATCGGTCGGGCCACGGCGCTGCACCTCGCAGCACGAGGGTTCCCGACGCTCGGGGTGCTCCGCACCGAGGATGACGTCGACGAGTTGGAGCGGATCGCGCGGGCGGCCGATGTGCGGATCGATCCGGTCGTGCTCGACGTGGCCGATACCCGGGCGTGCGCGGACACCGTGTCGGGCATGGAGCTCTACGGGCTGGTGAACAACGCCGGGTTCTACAACGTCGGCGCGGTCGAGGACGTGCCGGTGGCGGAGGTGCGCCGCCAGTTCGACACGATGGTCATCGGCCCGATGCAGCTCGCGCGGCACGCGCTACCGGGCATGCGTGCCCGCGGTGGGGGACGCATCGTGAACGTCTCGACGAGCATGGTGCACCTCAGCCTGGCGCTGACCGGCTGGTACCAGGCCAGCAACCAGGCGCTGTCCGCGGTCGGTGATGCGCTCCGCATGGAGGTGGCCTCCTCCGGTGTGGAGGTGATCACCATCGAGCCGGGAGCCATCGAGACCCAGATCTGGCGCAAGGCGGAGCACGACCTGTACCGCCGCCGGCACGGGAGCCGCTACACCCCGTCCTACGACCGGGCGCTGCGGATCCTGCACGCCTTGGAGGGCCGCATCCATCCCCCGGAGGTGGTCGCCGAGGTGATCGGGACCGCGCTCAGCGCCCGGCGTCCGCGGGTCCGCTACCAGGCAGGCCGCGAGGTCGCGCTGCTGCGTGCGGCGGGCGTGGTGCTGCCCCGCAGGGTCCGGGACATCGCGGTGAGGACGGTGCTCTCGCTCTGATGGCGACGCCCCGAGCCAGCTCAGAGACCGAAGGTCAACCCGAGTCCGACCACCCAACCCGCGACCGTGATGAGCACCGTGTTGCGCCATTCGAGTTCCGAGAAGATCAACCAACCCGCCGTGGCCAGGATCCCGACGAAGACCACGAGCAGCGGCAGGCCGCTGCCGCCGCTCTGACCATCGTGGTAGGCGAGCAAGACGGACAGGTTCGAGGCGGTGGACGACATAGGGGGCTCCTGAGCGGTGCTCGATGGCTGCGGATCGAACCAGCGGGACGGATCCCTCGGCACGAACCAGGCCAACGAGCTCGACGCCCGTGGCATTCCCTCCGAGATCATGGCGCAGGCTGCACGGCCCGACCCGTGCGGCCGAGCCGATGGTCACCGGTGCGGTCCTCAGCTCCCGACGGTGGCGAGCACCTCGGCCGAGCCGTCGTCGAAGCGGTCGGTGAGCTCCCGCAGGATCTGAACGCTCGGCTGGACCGCCTCGTGGGGCAGGCCGCGTGGAGGGTGGAGCTCGGCCAGCCACCGCACGAAATCGGTGAGCACCCGCGGATCGGCGCACGCCGAGGCGACGTGGGCGACATGCAGCAGTTCGCCCAGATCCCGTCGCACGTGTTCCAAGGGCTGTGCACCGTGTCGTAGGACCGTGGGCGCCATGGCCGCGAGTCGTTGGATCGCCTGCTCGGTCACGCCGTTGCGCCGACGCTCCAGCAGCGTGAGGTCGATGGTCTCGGGCGGGGCCGGGTCCGGCGCATCCGGCGGGGCGTCGAGCCACCGATGAAGGATCGACGAGGCCGCGGCAGGGTCGGGAGCCCATCCGGTGATGCCGAGTGCCGTGGCCCGGTGTTCCCGGTCGCCGAACCCGGCCCCGCCCGCCAGGCTCGGGACCCCCAGACCTCGCGCGAGAGCGCCGACCCGGGCGGCACCGAGCAGGAACCGGGGATCGGTGCAGCTGATGGCCACGAACGTCGGCGGCGACGCGGCGAGCGTCTGCTCGAGGTGACCGAGCGGCGTCGACCCGCCGTAGAAGGTGGTTCGCCACCCGGCTCGGCGGAACAGCAGTGCGGCCATCCGTGCCGGGGTCACGTGCCACTCACCCTCGGCGCACACCAAGGCGATGTTCGCATGTGACGTTGGGGGCGGCACGAGACGGCTGAGGGCACCGAGCAGATCGTCGACGACAGCGGTGGTGGCGTGCTCCTGGGCGATCGTGCGTCGTCCGGCCTGCCACGCTCGGCCGGTCCGGACCTGGACGACGGCCAACAGCTCGCTGACCAGCCGTTGGATGGTCCAGCCCTCCTCGAGGAGCCGTTGCAGCAGCCGATGCGCCTGGCCGATGTCGCCGGTGGTGACGTGTCGCGAGAGCTCGTCCGCGGCGGCTTCGGGCGGAGTCATCCCGGTCATCGACGCCCCCGGGAGGCGGCGACCTCGTCGCTACGAGCCCGTTTGCGCTCGTAGAGCGCCCGGTCGGCAGCCTCCAAGGCGACATCGACCCCGGCGGTCACCTCAGCGACCCCCGCGGAGAACGAGACGGGTACCGGACGTCGTTGCCGCCAGGCGACCTGCAGTCGTTCCAGGAGCAACTCGGCCCCGTCCTCGCCCGGGTCCTCCAGGACGATGAGGAACTCGTCGCCACCCAACCGGACCGCTTGCTCGGTGATGCGCATCTGATCGCGCAGCACCGAGCCGAACACCCGCAGCACCTGGTCGCCGACGAGGTGGCCGCGGGTGTCGTTGACGGTCTTGAAGTCGTCGAGATCGAGCAGCACCACCACGTCGCCCGGTCGCATTCTGCCGGCGAACCGCTCGTAGGCCCGTCGGTTGAACAGCCCTGTCAGCACGTCGTGCTCCGCATCCGACGCGAGACGGCAGCTGCGCTCGACACGGTCGACGGCACGACGCGCGTCCTCGACCAGCCGCGGGAGATGCGATCGCAGCAGTTCGCTCGCCTCGGGCGCGTGCGCCGGCGGGATGGCCAGCAGTGGCTCACCGACGTCGATCGAGAGGTTGACGGGCACACTGCGTTCATCGGCGTCGGCGGCCCGCATGACCCGACCGCCCAACCGGTCCACGGTCTCGAGCAGGACGGCTTGGATCTCGTCGGGCTGTTCCGCGGAGAAGATGTCCCGGATCGCCGCGAGCAGGACCTCGTGGACCTGGAGTTCTGACAGCCCGCCCCCCGGCGATCCTTCGGTGGGTTCGCGGGGATCGTCCGCCCCCGCCGCTCCGTGGCCACCGGCCCCCGTGGTCAGAACCCGGCGAGCGAGGGGGGACCGACTCGGTCCTCGTTGCGGTGTCATCGGATGACCTGGCGGGGTGCCTTCGGCAGCAGCGAGGGGCATGGGCGGGAGGAGTGGGGAGGTCGGGTTCAGGTCGGTGGGCACAGATGCTCCTCCGCGTCGCCGGACCGAACGGTCACCGGCGGTCGGATGAGAACGCAAAAAGCCCCCATCCACACCCGGGCGGGCGGCGATGAGGGCTTGGTCTCAGCCGACCTCACCCTACGCCGACCCCTCGGGTAAGGCGAGCGTTGTCCGAGAGCCGCTCCGTGGTCATGCGCAGGTCGTTCGTCCACGTACCGGGGGCGTCGTCGGCATCGGGCCGATGGATGGCGGTCGGGACGTCCAACAGCAGCACATCCACTCCGGCCCTGATCCTCCAACGCGACTCGGCGTGTGCGTTGTGCGAGGCAGTGAAGCGCTTGACGCTCACCGGGCGAGGCGTCACGAGCGCGGATGCCGGCCGCGCTGCAGCGAAGTTGCGGATACCGCCGCGCCCGTCACCCCGCGATGCTCCAGGGACCGCTGCAGGCCTACACCCGCAGCGGCGCTGGCCTCGATGCACCTCGGCGTCGCCACCGAACGTCCGGTCGGCCTTTGCGGGGCACGGCTAGCAACGCCTACCTGTGGGTTCCTTGCAGCAGACTTGGAATGCACCGACCCTTGCCTTGCAGCCACGACCGTTCGTAGGGTCTGTCCATCGTGCCGGCAGTTCGCCGGGAGAAGCACGACAGCGAAGCAGGCACGGGTCGGATGCTGACGCGTCCGTGCGCCGTGCCTCTCGGCAACAGGACGGAGCCTGGTATGCCCGGAACAGTCCTCGTTGGCGTCGACAACGGCGACGCCAGCAAACGAGCGGTGGAGTTCGCTCGAGATCGTGCGAAGGCGTTGGGGGTCACGCTCGTCCTCGTCCACGTCATCCCCTGGTCGCCGTACTCGTTCAGCACCCCCGAGGAGAACGAGATGCGGAGTGCCCGCCGCAAGAGCGAACTCGCCGCCGCCGAGGAACAGGTGCTCGAACCTGCGCGCACGATCGTCGGCGACGAGGTGGAGTGCGTGGCCATCGCGAGGCACGGTGACCGGGCCGAACTGCTGAACGCCCTCGCTCGTGAGCACGACAGCTTCCACATCCTCGTAGGCCGGACAGGAGAGAGTCGCATGAAGACCAAGCTCTTCGGCAGTGTGCCGGGCCAGCTGATCCAGATCGCCGACGTGCCCGTGACGGTGGTCCCGTGAGTGCCGGGGGCGGCTCGACCGTCGAGGTGATCCTGGCGCAGAGCATCGACGAGCGCATCGAGGACGCGTTGTCGCCGGTGTCGAGCTTCATCGAGGGCATCGTGTTCTACGCGGTGCCCGTCGCCGGGGTGGATCTGCCGCTGATCGTGCTGTGGTTGGTGAGCGCCGGTGCGTTCTTCACCTACCACCTCGGCTTCATGAACCTGCGCGGCCCCAAGCACGCGCTCGAACTGGTCCGCGGGCAGTACTCCCGTCCGGAGGACGCCGGTGAGGTCACCCACTTCCAGGCGCTCGCCACGGCGGTCTCGGGCACCGTGGGCCTCGGCAACATCGCCGGGGTCGCGGTGGCGATCACCCTGGGTGGTCCGGGCGCGACCGTCTGGATGATCGTGGCGGGCTTCCTCGGCATGTCGGCGAAGATGGCGGAGTGCACGCTCGGGGTGAAGTACCGCAGGACCCGTCCCGACGGCTCGGTCTCCGGTGGCCCGATGTACTACCTGGAGAAGGGTGTGGCCGAGGTCACCGGCCGCGTGCGCGCCGGGAAGTTCCTCGCGATCTTCTTCTCGATCTCCGCCATCGGTGGCGCGATCGGCGGCGGCAACATGTTCCAGGCCAACCAGGCCACCGCGCAGATCATCGCCGTGACCGGTGGCGCCGACAGCCCGCTGACCGACCTGCGCTGGATCGTCGGTCTGGTGTTCGCCGTCGCCGTCGGCGCGGTGATCATCGGTGGCATCAAGTCGATCGCCAAGGTCACCGAGAAGCTGGTGCCCCTCATGGCCGGCATCTACCTGCTCGCCGCGGTCGTGGTCATCGCCGCCAACCTGCCCGCCGTTCCGGCAGCGTTCGGTGAGATCTTCTCCGGCGCCTTCGGTGCTGACAGCGTCACCGGTGGCATCATCGGGGCGTTGATCGTGGGCTTCCAGCGGGCCGCGTTCTCCAACGAGGCCGGGATCGGCTCGGCCGCCATCGCCCACTCGGCGGTCAAGACCAGCCACCCCTCGAGCGAGGGGCACGTCGCGCTGCTCGAGCCCTTCCTCGACACCATCGTGGTCTGCACGGCGACGGCGTTGATCATCGTCATCTCGGGTGCGTACCTCGACCCGGCGGCGGGTGAACTCGGTGGTGTGGCCCTGACCTCGGCGGCGTTCGCGACCGTCATCCCGTGGTTCCCGAACGTGCTGGCCATCGCGGTGGTCGCGTTCGCGTTCTCGACGATGCTCACCTGGAGCTACTACGGCATGAAGGCCACCGGCTACCTGTTCAACGACAGCCCGTCGGCGGAGACGGCCTTCAAGGTGATCTTCTGCGTCTTCGTGGTGATCGGCGCGTCGCTGTCGCTCGGACCGGTCATCGGCATCTCGGACTCCATGATCTTCATGATGGCGATCCCGAACGTGATCGGGCTCTACATCATGGCGAACATGATCAAGCGCGAGGTCCACGGCTACCGGGCCGATATCGCCAGTGGTGCCATCGAGAAGGTGGGACCGATCGGCTAGGTCGTACCTAGCGTCCTCCCACCTCACAGGGGCATCGGCATCACGCCGATGCCCCTGTCGGCTGCGGAGCGGCGGGGCCGTCACGTGCGCTCCCGCCGGCTGGCGAAGTCCTGCGCGCGGCACGACCGATCGACCCGATCCGGTGGGGGGACGGAAGCTCGGGCCGGGTCGTGCCCGAGCCAACTGGACGGGGCGGTATCGGTCGGCCACGGCATGCAGGGTCGACAAGGGCGTGCCGACTTCACACTGCCCGCTCCGGGACGACGTGCCCGGAGTGGAGGGTGGTGCGGTGCGGCAACTGATGGTGTGGGTCCCTCATGGGCGAGGAGATGAGGTCCGTGCCCGTAGCGCGGAGGCCGGAGCGACGCACAGCCTCGGGTTCCGCGGGGTGGACGACGCCGGTCCCAACGAGTTCCTGATCGTGCACATGCCCAACGATCACTTCAACGCCGTGCTGAAGGCACTCGAACCGGTCGATGATGTCCGGATCGCTTTCCAGCGCGACAGCGTGATCTTGCTGGAGCCCCCTCAGGCGAACGCCCCCGAGCAGGTCACGGACGTCTCGATGCGCGGTCCGTTCGAGATCTTGGCGGAGGGACTGCAGAGCCTGGGAGGCTGGATCGCCTTCCTCGCCTACGCCGTGGTCGCGGGGGTCGTCGTGTGGGTCGGACTGGTGTCGAACACCATCTTCCTGTTGACCGCCTCCATGCTCATCGCGCCCTACGCGGCGCCCGCGATGACGGCCGCCCTGGCCACCGCTCGGGGCGACCTCCATCTGTTGCGGCGCAGCGTGGGCCGGTACATCGCCAGCGTGGGGGCGACCGCCCTGACCGCCGCACTGCTCACGGTGATCGCCGGTGAGACCGAGGTGACCCATCTGATGGTCCAGGTCGCCGACGTCGCGGCGGCCTCGGTGCTGCTGCCGATCGCGGCCGGGGTCGCCGGCGCGCTCAGCTTCGGCCGAGCCGATCGCACCGGCATCGCATCGGGCGCCGGGATAGGCATGCTGGTCGCCCTCGCGCTCGCGCCGCAGGCTGGGTTGATGGGCATCGCCGTGGTGTTGGGTGAGTGGCGCATCGTGTGGTCTTCGGCGTTCGTCGCGGCGCTGCAGCTCGTCGGTATCAACACCGCGGCCAGTCTGGTGTTCCGCCTGCTCGGCATCGGTCCGGAGATCCCTCGCCTCCGGCGGGCGCGACGGGGTGTGGCAGCCGCGACCTTCGGACTGACGGCGGCCGTGGGTGTGGGCATGATCGTCCTGCAATGGACGACCTACCCCGAACTCAGCCGTAACACCGTGGTGACCCGCGCAGAAGCGACGGCGATGGCGGTCCTCGACGACCACCCCGAAGTGTTGGCGATCCACGCGCAGGCCCGTTTCCCGCTCGCCGAGGTCATGCCCCAGGAGGTTCTCGTCCTGGAGGCCAGGGTGCTCCCTGCGACCGTCGGCGACGCACCGGATGACGACGAACTGGCGAGGTTGGTCCGGCAGCGGCTGCTCGAGGAGATGCCCGACGTCGCCCCACGGGTCGGTGTCACGGTGGTGGGACGCGAGGCGGGCCCCGCATGAGGTGCCACGGGTGAAGGTGACCGTGCAGGAAGGGTGCTCGCAAGCTCGCCCCCTCCTTCCATGCAGGTGGACGGAGGTCGGCGTCGAGCGGCGCTGCGCGGCGCGGCACGCCCCACACTCGTTGTCGACGCGCAAGCGGCGATCCGGTGATGCGCGACGCGATCCCCACCGAGACGACGAGGTTGGCGATGACTGAGGGTTCCGAGGCCCGGCGGCCGCACGGTCGAGACCATGAGCCCGCACCGGATGATCAACGCCGGTCGAAGGAGGAGTCCGGTCGGGATCGCCACGACAGTGGCGGCGATGCCGAGGCCGCCGGCAGCGTCGACGAGCGAGAGGCCATCGCCGCCGACGAGGACGAGTCGTGGCCCGACGACGAGCGCTGAGCCGTCCGAGTGTCCACGGGAAGACCATGCGGGTGCGCGGCTGGTTCGCCTCACGCCGTGCCCAACGCCAGGGCGACCGTGACGGCGATGCCGATCAGGACGTAGAGCGCGCCGGCGGTCCGCCACCCGGTCAGCCGGTCCTCGAGGTGGTCGATCAGGGCCCCCGGGCGCACGGTGACCCGGCCCACGTCCTGGAAGGTGCGGGCCCGTCGCTCCATCGCGTCGAACCGGTGGAGCAGCCACCACGCCGGGATACTCACCGCCGGCGCCAGCCGCTCGATCAGCAGAAGCAGGTCGCCCGCGGGGATCGCCGGTCGGGGTGAGGCCCGGGCGAGGCGACGGTCCGGCCGGTAGCGGAGCCACCCAGCACAGGGAACGAGACCGAGCAGCACCGGCCAGAGGCCGTCCCACAGGCCGGAGGTGGTGAGCGGCAGGAGCGATGGCGCGTCGGGGACGGCCAGCGGTAGCAGCCAGCCGCCGACGGCCACGGCCACGACGATCGACGCCCATGGTGCGATGACGCCCCGGGCATCGGCAGGGGCATCGGAACGGGGGCTGGAGCGGGGGCCGGACGGTTCCCGGACGAGCCACAGCAGCCGGACCATCAACACCGTCGTCCCGGCCGCGGCCAGGGACAACGCCAGGGTCAGTGGCTGCCCGCCTCCCTCGGGCAGGGCGTCGGCCACGCTCTTCAGGGTCTGTTTCGCGATCCAACCGGTCGTCAGGGGCGCGCCCGCCAAGGCCAGGGCGGCAAGACCCATACCCGCCAGCAGCGTTCGATGGGACCATCCTCGTGTCCCGGCCTTGTGCACCCCGACGCCGAGGAACAGCGAGGCCTTCGCGATGCCGTGGTGCACGGCGTAGGCCACCGCCGCGAAGACCGCTGCGGTCGCATCATCCGGCAGCACCAGGCCGAGCCCGACCGCGGTGGTGATCAACCCCATCTGGCTGACGCTCGAGTAGGCGAGCAGCACCTTGGGGTCCGACTGGAGGGTCCCGGCCACCACCCCCAGCACGGCGCCGACGAGTCCCAGCCCGATGAGGGTCGCGCCGAAACCCGGGAGCGCGACCTCGCCCAGGGGCAGGATCCGCAGCCACCCCACCAGCCCGGCCTTGATCATCGTGCCGCTGAGCACGGCGCTGGCGGCCACCGGTGCGGCGGGATGTGCGAGGGGCAACCAGACGTGCAGCGGGACCAACCCGACCTTCACGCCGAATCCGCCGATCAGCAGACCGATGATCATCGACCGCCCCGGGGCCGTGGCGAGCGATCCCGCCACCTCGGGCATCGCCGTGGTGCCGGCATGGGTGGCGGCGAGCAGCAGTCCGGCGAGCAGGGCGACCTCCCCGAGGACGGCCAGGACCACATACACCCGGCCGGCACGACGCGCCGACTCGGTGCGGTGGTGAACGACCAGGCCGTAGGCGGCGAAGGTCATCCAGGCGAACATCACGTAGAAGGTGACGACGTCGGCGGCCAGCAGCACACCGACGTTGCCCGCGCAGGTCAGCAGCATCAACGAGGCGAACGCGGGCCGGTCGTCACCGATCCGACGTGCCGATGCCCCGGCGACCATCCAGACGAACGCGGTCATGACCAGCAGCGGTCGCGACCCGATATCCAGGTCGGCGATCGCCTCCAGCAGCAGCCAGTTGAGCTGCGGTGGGGGGCCGGGAGCACCGAACACCCCGAGCAGCAGCGCCGGGAGCGGAGCGAGAACCAGCAGCCAGCGCCGGGCCGGACCCACCACGGGCCACAGCAGCGCGCCGGCGATGGGCAGGGCCACCGGAGCGAGCCAGGCGAGCGCGTTCACGAGGGCATCAACTCCTCGGCGATGAACGCGGCCCAGGTCAGGGGACTCAGCGGTGCACCGGCCAGGATGCCCAACCCGAGCACGCTGACGGCGGTGGCGACCGGGGGCAACAACAACCATCCGCCGGGCTCGCCGGCGAGCGCGCGGCCTGTCGGTTCGGAGCGCTCGCCCGGGTCGGGCGGTAACCAGGCCCGGGCGACGGGAGGCAGGAAGTACGCCGCGTTGAGCGCGCTGCTGAGCGCGAGAACCCCGATGATCCACGGTTGCCCGGCCTCTGCGGCCCCGAGGCCGAGGTACCACTTGGTCACGAAGCCCGCGGTCGGTGGGATGCCGACCATGCCCACGGCCGCGACCGTGAACGCGAGCATGGTCACCGGCATCCGGCGACCGATCCCATCCATCTCGCTGACCCGGTGCACCCCACGCTTGCCGAGGTTGCCGGCGCAGTAGAACAGGGTGACCTTCATGATCCCCTGGTGCACGAGGTGCACGAGGCCGCCGGTGGTACTGCTGAGACTGACGACGCTGATGCCCAACACGATGTAGGACAGTTGGCTCACGGTCGAGTAGGCCAGCCGCCGTTTCAGATCGTCCTGGATCAGGGCCCGCGTCGAGCCGTAGACGATCGTGATCGCCGCCACGATCGTCAGCGGCATCAACACCCCCAGGTCCTGGGCGAGCGGCAGACCGAAGAGGTCGTGGACCACCCGGACGATGCCGTAGGCGCCGGCCTTCACCACCGCGACGGCATGCAGCAGCGCGCTGACGGGCGCCGGCGCCACCATGGCCTGCGGCAGCCAGCCGTGGAGCGGTACCAGTGCGGCCTTGAACCCGAGGGCGACGATCAGGATCACGAACACGATCGTCAGCGTCGTCCGGTGGTTCACGGCCAACGCCCCCACGACCTCGGTCTGGCCGAACTCGAGCGGTCCCGCCAGCGCGTGCAACCAGACCGTGCCCAGCAGCAGCAGTGCCCCTCCGGTCAGCGTGTAGAGCAGGTAGGCGCGGCCCCCCGCCCGTGCCTTGGCGGTGCCGTCGTGGACCACCAGCGGGTAGGTGGTGACGGTCAGCAGTTCGTAGAACACCAGGAACGTCACGAGGTTGCCGGCCAGCGCGACGCCCACCGTCGCGGTCACGCACAACCCGAAGAACCCGAAGAAGCGGGACCGGTGGCCGTCGTCGGCGAGGTACCCGACGGCGTACACGGTGGTGGTCAGCCACAGCAGCGCCGACAGGAAGACGAACAGCAACGGGATCGGATCGGCACGCAACACGAGGTCGATGCCGGGCAGGAACGCCGCCCGCCACTCGAACTCGAGGCCGAAGTACAGCAC
This sequence comes from Nitriliruptoraceae bacterium, assembly GCA_003558435.1. Lineage (GTDB taxonomy): Bacteria > Actinomycetota > Nitriliruptoria > Nitriliruptorales > Nitriliruptoraceae > PWLR01. Next base: position 40,656 of record PWLR01000276.1, read on the forward strand.
CCCGGCGACGAGGGCGCCGACCAGCACGACCTTGACCACCGCGGCGATGACGTTCAGCGCCGTGCGCAGTCGGTGGGAGCGCTCGGGGATGAAGAACGTGGCGATCGCCGGGACCAACGAGGTGGCCAGGAGCAGGACCGGGAGCGCGGCACCGATGGTCATCTCAACCGCCCCCGGTGACGAGCGGCGCGCCGATGTCGATGAGTTCGAGCAGCGCGGCCGGTCGCACGCCGATCACGACCGTCACCAGCGCCAGTGCGAGCGCGAGGGCGCCTCGTGCGTCGAAGCCGACGTCGGCGGGCTCCGCGGCCGCCTCCGGAGCCGCACCGACGCCGGCGACCGGAGACGCCGTGGGCCTCGAGGTGGCCAGATCGTCGGTGGCGAAGGCGCGTTTGAGGAGCTTCAGCAGGTAGCCGGCCGTGAGCAGACTGCCCACCAGGATCGGTGGCAGCCACCACCACTGGCCGGTGCGCAGGCTCGCCACGAGCAGGTACCACTTGCCTACGAACCCACCACTGGGCGGGAGTCCCACCAGGCTGAGTGCCGCGACGCCGATCGCGAAGACCGCCAGTGGGCGTCGCGTGACCGCGCCGATCACGGCCTCGACGTCGGGGCGCTCGGCGTCCTCGGCGATCACGGCGGCGGCCATCAGCAAGGCGGCCTTGGCCAGCGCGTGGGCCACGGCGTACAGCACACCGCCTCGCCAGGCATCCGCGGAGCCCGCCTGCATCAGCGGGACCAGCAGCATCAGGAACCCGAGCTGGGAGACCGTCGAGTAGGCGATCAGCTGTTTGAGGTGGGCGGAGCGGAGGGCGACCACCGAACCCCAGACGATCGCCACCACCCCCAGCGAACCCAGGAGTTGGGCGCCATGTCGTGTGACCAGTCCGGGGGAGGCGAGGAACCACAGGCGGATCAGCACCGCGAACGCGCTCTTGACGACCACGGCGGACAGGATCGGGCTGACCGCGCTCGGAGCCCACGCGTGCGCGGCCGGCAGCCACAGATGCACGGGCGCGAGCGGCAGTTTCAGGAGCAGGCCGGCGGTGACCACCCCGAGCGCGAGCCAGCCCTCGGGATGCGCCGACAGTTCAGGGCCGAGCTCAGCGAACCGCAGACTCCCGGTCTGGTGCCAGATCAGGGCGATGCCGGCGAGCACCGTCATCGAGGCGACGAGCTCCGCATACAGGTACCGGGTCGCGGCGAGAAGCGTGTGGCGGCGACCGTCCAGGCTCACCAGCGCGGCCCCGGCCACCCCGATCGCTTCCAACATCAGGTAGGCCGTCAGCAGATCGCCCGCCAGGAACAGCAGATGCAGGGCCGACCACAGGGCGAACCACACGGGCCAGAATCGCGGATGGCGTGCTTGCGGGCTCTCGCGGTCCTCGCTCGTGGCGAACCCGGCGACGGCGATCGCCACGATGGTGGTCATGACCACCATCGCCACGGCGAGGCCGTCGGCGACCAGGGTGAGTTCCAGACCGGGGCCCGCGAGCAGGACCAGCGTCAAGGGGGTCCCCGAACCCGCGACGGTCACGCTCAGCACCGTCACGGCGCTGGCGATCAGCCCGGTCACGAGGCCGACGAGCCGGGATGAGGCATGGCCGTGATCCGCGACGGCCAGCACCGCGCCGAGCAGCGGACCCGCCACGACCAGGACGAGCACGCCGGCCGCGAGTGACAGCTCGCTCACCGGCGCGCCTCATCGATCCCTCGTCGATCGGGCTCGTCACCGTCGATCAGACGCGCCAGGATCCGGGCGAAGACCAGCATGCCGGCGAGGGTGATGCCGGCCATCAGGGTCATCCCCAACGTCGCGGGTCGGGTAGGGCCGGCGACGCCCAGCATCACGACCGTGCCCACGCCCATCGTGACCAGACCACGCAGGCGTCCCCGGATCGCGACCCCGGCGAAGCTCGCCGACAGCCCGACCACGACCACGACCGCGGCCACGATCATCGGTGCGTTCACCAGGGTCCTCCGAGAGCCGGCCACGTCGAGCGGGCACGCGCCATGATGGTGTGAACGCGGGGCCGCCCATCGCCTGTAGCGGACGGACGTCCACCGACCAGGTCCGTGTGACGGCCCGGTGCGTGCTCGCGGGAAGCCACGGCCGCGGGTGCCGACGCACTCGCGGCGTCCGGCGGCGACGCACCCGCGGGTTACCACCCTTCGCATCGTCGAGGTCGGCGTCTGCCGACCGCGTGCGCCAACCTCGGCGCGGCCCGAGAGCGCAGGACCCAGCTCGGCGCATCGGATCTCGCCTCCGAACCGCGCCACCGTGCCGTCCCCGACATCCCAGATCGGCAGTATCCCGATGCCCAGCCCGAGCGCGCCAACCACCAGCGTCGCGTCCGCGGCGGCCCATCCGGTCGCCATCCGGGACGTCGCGCGCGAGTTCGCGCTCGCCGGGGGCAGCCTCCCGGTGCTGCGCGACGTCGATCTCGACATCGAGCCGGGTGAGATCGTGGTGCTGCTCGGCACCTCGGGGTCCGGCAAGTCGACGCTGCTCCGTCAGGTCTGCGGTCTGGACGTCCCGAGCTCCGGTCACGTGCTGATCGACGGCACCCCGGTACGCGGGGTCGACCCGCGCTGCGCCGTGGCCTTCCAGGAGCCGCGACTGCTGGCCTGGCGGTCGTTGTCCCAGAACGTCGCGCTGGGGCTGCCACGGGGCACCGACAAGCAGGACGGCGCGGCGCGGGTCGCGGAACTGCTCGAACTGGTCGGATTGGCCGAGTTCGGCGGTCATCGTCCCAAGCAGGTCTCGGGGGGGATGGCCCAGCGGGCCGCGTTGGCGCGTGCGCTGGCCCGGAGCCCGGGTGTACTGCTGCTCGACGAGCCGTTCGGGGCCCTCGACGCGCTCACGCGGCTGCGGATGCAGGACCTGCTGCTCGACATCCACGCCGCGGAGCCCAGCACCGTGGTGCTCGTCACCCACGACGTGGACGAGGCGCTGTACCTCGCCGACCGGATCGTGTTGCTCGCTGCCAGCCCGTCGGGGCCGGGCAACACGATCGGCAGCGTGCGCACCGTCCCGGGTCAGCGTCCGCGCGATCGCGCGTTCGACCCGCAGATCGCGCGCTTGCGCATCGAGCTGCTCGAAGGGCTCGGTGTGCCGAGCCACCACGAAGACGACCACGGTCCGACCACCACGACCCGCAACGACGTCCATCGATCCACCCGCCACCGCAACGACGACGATCGGACCGACCGTCCGGTCGGCCCCAGGAGCAGCTCGTGACCAGCACCCCACGCCTCGCCAAACCGCTCGCCCTCGCCATCGGCATCGTGATGGTCATGACCGCTTGCGGTTCGGACGACGCGGGCGCCGCCGACACCCTCACGCTCGACTGGGCCACCTACAACCCGCTGAGTCTGATCATCCGCGACCAGGGCTGGCTCGAGGACGCGCTCGCCGACGACGGTGTCGAGGTCGAATGGGTCCAGTCGGCGGGATCCAACCGCGCGAACGAGGGTCTGCGCGCCGGCGCCCTCGACATCGGGTCCACCGCGGGGTCGGCGGCGCTGCTCGCCCGCTCCAACGGTTCGCCGATCCAGACGATCAGCCTCTACACCCAGCCGGAGTGGGCGGCCATCGTGGTCCCGGCCGACTCGCCGATCCGGGACGTCGGCGACCTGGCCGGCGCATCGATCGCCGCGACGCTCGGGACCGACCCGTACTTCTTCCTGCTGCAGGCCCTCGACGAGGCGGGGATCGCCATCGGCGACGTCGAGGTGCAGAACCTCCAGCACGCCGACGGTCGCACGGCGCTCGACCAGGGCAACGTCGATGCCTGGGCGGGCCTCGACCCGATCATGGCCGCGAGTGAGCAGGACAGCGACACCGAGCTGATCTACCGCAACATCGACTTCAACACCTGGGGCTTCCTGAACGCGACCGAGGCGTTCATCGAGGATTCGCCCGAGCTCGCACAACTGGTGGTCAACGCCTACGAGCGTGCCCGCGTCTGGGCCGAGGACAACCCGGAGGAGACCGCACAACTGCTCGCCGACGAGGCCGCCATCGACATCGAGGTCGCCCGGATCACGTTGCTCGAACGCACCAACATCGACATCGATCCGGTCCCGGGCGAGACCCAGCGTGCGGTCCTGGAGGTCGTCGGTCCCATCTTCGTCGAATCGGGCGACGTCGACGACCAGGCATCCATCGACGACGCGCTCGCGAACCTGTTCGAGCCCCGCTTCGCCGAGTCCGCCGACGCCTCGGAAGCGGGCTCGTCATGAGTCGCGGCGGCATCGACATCCAGGACCCGCTGGTCGAGGACCACCTCGACGACCGCGTCACCGAGCCGGATCGCACGGCGACGGGCGAGAGGTCCACCGCGACCCCGGACCGTCCCGCGGTGCGCTCCGGGGCGCGGGCTCGGATCCCGGGCCTGCGACTGGTCGGCTGGGTCGTGGTCCCGATGGCGTTGCTGGGGTTGTGGCAGGCCGTCACCGCCGCGCAGGTGTTCTCCCCGGTGGCGTTGCCCGCCCCCGGCGCCGTCTGGAGCGCCGGGGTCAACCTCGCCGAACGTGGCGAGCTGAGCGGCCACATCGCGATCTCGAGCCAGCGGGTGCTGCTGGGCTTCGCGATCGGTGCCGTGCTGGGGTTGCTGGCCGGCGCCGCGATCGGTCTGTCCCGGCTCGCGGACACGCTGTTCGCCCCGTCCATCGGCGCGTTCCGGGCCGTGCCCTCGCTCGCCTGGGTGCCGCTGCTGCTGCTGTGGCTGGGCATCGCCGAGACCTCCAAGGTCACGCTGATCGCGATCGGGGCGTTCTTCCCCGTCTACACCACCGTGGCGGCGGCGTTCCGACACGTCGACCGGGATCTCATCGAGGTCGGACGCGCCTACGGATTCCACGGGCACCGTCTGCTCGGGCGCATCATGATGCCGGCGACCATGCCCTCGATCGTGGCCGGTCTGCGGCTCGCGCTGGCCCAGGCCTGGCTGTTCCTCGTGGCCGCGGAGCTGATCGCCTCGTCCCAGGGACTGGGGTTCCTGCTGATGGAATCCCAGAGCAACGGACGCACGGACCGCCTGCTGCTGGCCATCGTGCTGCTCGCCGTGCTGGGCAAGCTGACCGACACCGTGATCGGACTCGTCGAGCGGCGCCTGCTGCGCAAGTGGGGCTGATGCCGCGGCCCCGCCACCCGGTCGATGACCGGCACCCCGGCGATCGACGGGTACGGTGCGCACGTCGCTGGTCGGCCCGCCGGAGCTCGAGATGTCCATCCTGTTCCTCGACCCGCTGGTCCTTGCGGCCTACGCGGGCATCGGGGTGCTCGTCTGGTGGATCTGGGCGGGGCGGTTCCGCGGGTGGTTCGGACGTGATGCGGGATGGACGGCCCTCGTGTGGCCCTTGCCGCTGGTCACGGCAGCCGTGCCGGTGCTCGCCGGGTCCATCTCGGGGGTACTGAACCTGCTCGGCATCGGCGGTGACGGCGGGGGCGCCATGGTCGGTGCGGTCTACCTGGCCTCGTTCGTGCTGCCGTGGGTCGCGTTCTCGGTCTTCCCCCCGAGGTGGTTGCTCCCCGGCTGGGCGCGCGCCCGACTGGCACGGGCTCCGAGGGGCCTGCCCGGACCGGTGCCGGACGCCGTCCCGGCGCTCAACGCCTGGCGCGGCCCCGGCCACGGGAGTCGCGCACGCTGGGCGTGCAGGGTCGATGCCGTTCCGGGCTTCGTCTGGGTCGACGGCCACGAGTTGCGCTTCCGGTCGTTGTCGGACTGGGTGCCGGATCTGACGGTGGCCCACGAACTCGACGAGGTCGATGACGACGAGGTGCAGCACCTCGGCTTCGCGGCTGGTGACGAGTTCCGCCTGCAGCCGCCCCGGGGAGGATGGTGGACCCGGCGGAGTCTCGACGTGGAACTCGCGGCCGTCGAGGACGTGAGTTGCTCGGCGACCCGTCCCTGGGACGACGACGGGGTGGTGACCCTGCAGGTCGCGGGTCGGCGCACCC
>PWLR01000010.1 GCA_003558435.1 Nitriliruptoraceae bacterium
CGCCGACCTGCTGCTCTACGCCCTGGGCTGGTCGGAGCTGTGCACGAACCGAGGCGGGTGAGGCCCGTCGACCCTGTCCGAGCCCCCTCGGGAGCGGCATCCTCGAAGGAGGAGAACGGAGGGCCGCGATGACTCGCTCGGGGAACGGAGGCTCAGGGGTTCGCGCTCCGGGCCCGTCCGCCCCGTCCGACGGACGAGAGCTCGGGGCAGCCGGAGTGGGTCTGGCCTTGCTCCTTCTGGCTGGGTGTCTCGTTCTGCTCGCCTGGATCGGTCAGGGCGGCTACTCCGTGGCCGAGACGTACGGCGGGCTCGGCGGTGGATGGGCGCAGCTACTGGTCCTGCTCGCCGTCGGCGCAGGTGCGGTGGTCGGCGGATGCCTCGTCGCCGTCGCGCGGCTGCTCGATCGTGCAACGCGTGCCCGCTGGCTCGTCCTGACCGGTGTCACGCTGGCGCTGCTCGTGGCTGCGGTCGGCGCCTATCTGGGTTCCCTGGAGCACACCGCCGCTTCGGCGCGGGCCGAGCACGCCTGCGACGACCCGGTCGGCCGTGCTCTGGTGTCGTTCGCTGAGGGGCTCGAACCGGGTCCCCTGGTGATCCAGGACGGCGAGTCGACCCGCGGCCGGGACGACGGCAGGTGTCTGGTCTGGGTCAATGTCGCACCCGACGCCGATGTCGCCGCAGAGATCGCCCGTGTCGCCGCTGCCAACGGCTGGTCCCGCATCCAGGACGGCTGGCTGAGCCCGGATGGTGTATCGATGACGTACGACGCCACCTACGAGCCGGAGACGATGGTCGTGGTCGAGCTGCAGGGTCGCCGAGCCGAGTCGCCGTGACCGCACCGAACAGGCCCACCATGTGCGCGAGTCGCTCCAGACCCGATCAAGCGGCCACGGGCTCGATCATGTCTTCGCAGCTCAGCGTCGTGCGAGCGGGGGGACTTGAACCCCCACGGGGTGTGAACCCCACTGGGACCTAAACCCAGCGCGTCTGCCGTTTCCGCCACGCTCGCGTGAGCCGGGAACCTACCGCTGACCGGGCAGAACGCGAGAACGGTGACTTTCGGCGGTGACGACGTGGCGCCAGTTTTGGACACGGTTTGGACACGTAAACGCCAGGAACCACCGAGCATCAGCTTCGCCAGCGTGTGGCACTGGGTGCGCCCGAGGTGCTCGGAGATGCTGACATCGCGTGGGTGGCGACCCGGTCGTTCGTCAGACTGGGCCGTCTACCCGCCTGTTTGGACGTCGCCTGGAAGGCCGTGTCTTGCTGTCGCGCCGTTGCCGCCGAGGTCGACCGAGCAGGATTGTCCGCCAGTCGGCGTAGGAGCCGCGGATCTCTTCGAAACGGTCCTGGTAGGCGGCGGGCAGATCGGCTTCGGTGAGCTGCTCGGTGAGCCTGCGCACCCGTTCGGCGAGGTCCTGGGGGCCGAGGCCCGCGTCGCGGCGGACGGCGAGTTCTAGCAGTAGGGCGGGCTCGTAGCGCTGGCAGAACTCGAAGACGTCTACGAAGTCGCGGGCCTCGGCGCGGTCGAACAGGGCGATCAGCTTGCCGACGGCGACTTCCTGCTCAGCGATGGTGGGCCCCACGACGGTGAGCGTAGGCGGGAGTTCGGCGGTCTCGAGGGCCAGGTCGACCAGCAGCGAAGCGTGATCGGTGTCCCCAGCAGACGTGCGTAGTCGGGGTAGCGCCGGATCCAGTCGATACCCCAGTTTCGATCGTGTGCTGCAGTTTCGAGTGCTTCGGCCGCCGCGAGTGGGCGGGCCTGCACCCGCCGGCGGTCCGCGAACAGGTCGAGGTCGTCGGTGGTTCGTTCGACGATGTGGTGTGCGAGGGCGGCGACACCTCCTCCGACCGCGTATCCGTTGGACTCGGGGAGAGCGACGAAGACGCGCGCGACCTCGATGTGGACCTCGTCGATCACCGTCCGCGCCACCGCGCCACGGCCGGCTGCCACGCTGCGCGGATCGCCTCGGGCAGGTTGAGCTCGTCGAACACGTCGAGCAGCAATGTGGGGTCCACGTAGCGCAGCACGTCGTCGTGGGTGCCCTCGCCGAGCACCAACTCGTAGACACGGATGCGGTCAGCACGGACCGCGAGGTCTCGGCGCCGGTCTTCGTTCGACCACTCCAGGTGCAGCGGTAGCACGATCCGGGCGAGCGCCTCGGCCGGCGCCAACGCCGGCAGCCGGTCGGGGACGAGCACCGGCGCGCCTCGGTGTTCTCCGGCGACGGCGAACGTCGGCCCTGGCTGTAGTACCAGCTCGAAACCGGCCACTCCGACCAGCCGCTCCAACGTCGTCAACGTCAGCGTGTGCGCGGTCTCGGCGTCGGCGGCCGGCAACACGTGGCGATAGATGTCGATGGTGATAGCCACGTTCGCGTGGCCGAGCCGCTCGCTGATCACCTTCACCTCGTGCCATCCGGTCGCGTTGGCCATACCGGTGCCGAGGCGTATGAGTGGCGCACGTCGTGCTTGTGCCGACATCGGCACAAGCACGACTGCAACCACACGTGCGTGGACTACTCGTGGCGGTCTGGGACGCACCGCTGCGCCGCAGACGAGGTGGACACCGACTACGTGCTGATCGGGCTTCGCATCGCCACGACCGGCACGGATGAGGACGAGACCCTCATCCGAGATGCGCTGCAGCCGCAGGCGAGGATCGTGGCCGCATCGGCCATCCCGTTCGAGCCGCAGCGCGACCCCGCCGTCACGAGACGTGCCCGCGAGGCACTCCTGCCGCAGGACCAGCGGCTGTCCGACACCTACGGCACGGTGAGGTACGACATCCGAGCGGTGACCGACTGGGAGTGGTGGACCTACGCGGTGGCCGGCCAGTTCGCGCTCAGCCCCGAGGACACCGCCATGTACCCGCCGTTCGCGTCCCCCAGGGACCCGGGGCGGGGTCACCTACCGTGCGTCCTTCGACCCGGTTCAGGCACACGAGTTCTTCTCCCTGACCGTGTACAGCGCCGACCGCTTCACCATGTCGGCGGAGAACACCATCGTCTCGTCGAACCGGCCCGACCCGAGGTCGATCAGATGCGCCACTACCGGATACCCGAGCTTGAGCTCGTCGACGAGTGACCATCCTGCCAGCGGCGCGACGCGCGGTCTCTCCGACAGCGCACCTGATTGTCCCGCGCGGGCCCTGCGTTTCGTCGAACCCGACCAGCCGGAGTCCATGCGCGGGTGGTTCGGCCCGTGCACGCGCCCATCATCGGTGATGCTCGCCCGCCCACCAGCCCGCTGGGGCGTGGAGTCGTGGCCGTCCGCCTCGCATCCACCCGGCTACGTCACGGCGGACCTCGCGGGAGGCGACTGAACAGCTCGTTCGTGCCGCTGTCCTGCGGGCCAAGGACCGCTCTGTGGCCAGCGTCATTCCGCTGCCGGCCGAGTACTCCAGCGGCGGGCGGAGTGTTCGGCAAAGGGGTGTAGATCCCGCTGGGTAGACGACATTCCCTGAGCAGGGCCGGCCTTCGGGACGGCCCTGCTTGCGTTCCGGGGAGGTGGCCCTTGGAAGCGGACGCCGAAGAGGCGCGACTCGACGGTGGCTCGCACCCCGCCGGGTCCACGCTCGAGGGTGATCTTGACCGTCAACGGATCGTGGTCCTGGGTGGACGCCGCCCAGCGAAGCACCGCATCGTCGTCCCAGGCGACCTGTGGGACGTTGTCGGCACGCAGGTCGATGACGCGTTCGAGGGCCGGGAGAGCCTGCCAGAACTCGTTGCGTTGCTCCCAGCTGAGTCCGACGACGTCGGTCGGGTCGCGGTCCAGGATCCGCAGCTGCTCATCGTCGTCAGGTACGTCACCGACCAGGGCACCAAGCGGCTGGTGGCTTCGCCACACCAGTTGCACATCGGTCTCGGCCTGGCCGGCCACGAACGCCAGGACCTCGTCGAGGGTCTGCTCGTGGTCGCCCGGCACCCAATAGACGTCCGCTCGGGCGAGGCGCAGATTGGCCGACCCGAGGATGTCGAGCCCAAGGTCGTAGTGCGTGCGAAACTAGGGTCGCGGCGGAGGTGGCTGGTGGGTGTCGCCTCACCTGCGCGGCAGGATGAGACGAGTGCATCCATCCCAACCCAAGGCCCGAGGTGTCCCGTGCGGATGGTCCTGCAGCTTCTTCGGCCAGTGGTGCTGGTGGGCGTCCTGCTCGTGAGCGGACCGCTGCTACGCAAGCTCGCCTTCGCGTTCGAGACCGGGTTCCCGGACAGGGCGCACTGGCCTCCCGTGGCGGCGGTCATGGTCGTGTTCGCTGCCGTGGCCGTCGCCGGCCGCCA
>PWLR01000005.1 GCA_003558435.1 Nitriliruptoraceae bacterium
CAACAAGGCGTTGACCCATCTGCTGCTGGAGGCGTTCGGGGTCGGTGACGAGATGATCGACTACGTCGCGGACCGGCCCGGCCACGACCTGCGCTACTCGGTGGACACCGCGCGGATCCGGGCACTGGGCTGGAAGCCGGCGCGCAGCTTCGAGGAGTCGCTGGCCGACACGATCGACTGGTACCGCGAACGCGAGGACTGGTGGCGACCGCTGAAGGACGCCGGCGCCTCCGACCGGCGCGGGAGCGTGACGCGTTGAGCGTGCTGATCGCCGGCGCGGGCGGGCAGCTCGGCCTCGACCTGGTGGACGCGTTCGCCGACCACACGCTCGTCGCGTTGGGCTCGGGAGAGCTCGACATCACCGACGAGGCCGCGGTCGCCGAGGTGGTGCACGACGCGGCGCCGTCGCTGGTGCTCAACGCCGCCGCGTGGACCGACGTGGACGGTTGCGAGGCCGACCCGCAGCGCGCCCACCTGGTCAACGCGATCGGGCCCTGGTGGTTGGCCCGGGCCTGTGCGCGCCTGGGGGCCACGCTCGTGCATATCTCGACCGATTACGTGTTCGACGGCAGCACCCCGCTCGGGCCCGGCGGCAAGCCGCGGGGCTGGAGCGAGTTCGATCCGGTCGCGCCGATCAACGCCTACGGCCGCTCCAAGGCCGCCGGCGAGCAGCTGGTCCGCGAAACACTGCCGGCGCATCACCTCGTGCGCACCGCCTGGGTCAACGGCGCCCGGGGCGGCAACTTCGTCAAGACCATGCTGCGGGTCGGGCGCGAACGTGGCGTGGTCACGGTCGTCGACGACCAGACCGGCTCGCCGACCTTCACGCGCGATCTCGCTGCGGCCATCCGGGAGCTGGCCGTCACGGGCCGCTACGGGACGGTCAACCGCACCAACCGTGGCTCGTGCACCTGGTACGACCTCGCGGCCGCGACCTTCGAGGCGGCCGGCATCGAGGTGGATCTGCGCCGTCAGGACTCGGTGGCGCTGGACCGACCGGCGGCCAGGCCGGGCTGGTCGGTGCTCGACGACACCCACGCCAACGCCGCGGGGCTCACCCCGCTGCCGCCCTGGCCCGACGGGCTGGCACGGCTGCTGTCCGAGCTGGACGGCGCCGACCCGGCCTGATCCGCGGTCGGCGCCCCGAGGGGCGGGCCCCGGAACTCCTCCCGGCGGTGGTTCGTTGATGCGCTGTGACCGATGACCTAGGGTCGGGCGTGCACAGGCCATGGCGGGGACTCGTCGCCGTCGGGGTCGGAGCAGGGCGTTCGGGGTCGGAGCCGGGCGTCATGGGGCCGGGGCGATGAAGGGGTGGCGGTGGGGGTGATGCTCGCAGTGGCTGCCCACGTCGCCGCCGGGCTGGTGCTGGTCGCCGGTGTCGGCAAGTTGGTCCGACCCGAGGTGACCCGCGACGCGCTCGCCCTGAGCCGTCGTCCCGCAGCGGCATGGCTGGTCCGAGCGCTCGGGCTCGGCGAGGTCGGGCTCGCCGTGACGGTGCTCGCGGTCGGTGGCCGGGTCGCCTTCGGGTTGCTCGGCCTCGCCTACGTCGGGTTCCTCGTCGTGGCCGGCCACCAGCGTCGGGCCGGGCGCAGCTGCGGATGCTTCGGGGCCGCGTCGAGCACCGCGGTCGGACCGCTGCACCTCGGCGTCGATGGCGTGGCCGCCGCCGCGGCGCTCGGGGCCGCGTGGCTGGTCGTGCCGGGCCTGCCCGGGGTCCTGCCGGCCCAAGCGATCAGCGCGGCGGTGGCGCTCGGGCTGATCGCCGTCGCGGTCGCGCTCGGTCAGCTCCTGCTCACCTCGCTACCGGAACTGCTGGCCGTGCGCGCGACCGCGGCGGGCGAGCGCACCGATGCACCCGTGCCGGTCTTCTCGACCTCGGGGGTCCGTCCGTGACGATGATCGTCGGCGCCCTCGTGCTGATCGTGCTGCTGCTGTCGGTGCTGGTGGCGGGCCTGCTGCGCAGCCACGCCACGATCCTCCGCCGGTTACACCAGCTGGGCGCGGGCATCGACATCGACCCCGGGGCAGCCGCGGTGGATCCCGGGGCCCCCACGGCCGGTACAGGTGGCGCCGCGCCGGGCCGGGTCGTGCCCCGCACCGACGGCACCGTCCCCGCCCCCGACGCCACCGTGCCCGACGGGCGCATGGCCGTGGACGTCTCCGGCGTCGGACCCCGGGGCGAGGCCATCGCCACCCGGGTCGTCGGGGTCAGCCACGACACGCTGCTGGTGTTCCTCTCCAGCGGATGCACCAGCTGCCTCGCGTTCTGGAACGACCTCGGTACGCGCCCGCTGCCACTGGGCACCCGGTTGATCGTCGTGACCCGTGGTCCCGAGCACGAGAGCCCGGCGGCCGTCCAGGAGCTCGCGCCGACGGGCGTGACCGTGATCATGAGCACCCCGGCCCACGACGATCTGCGCGTTCCGGGGAGCCCCTTCGTGGTGCTGGTCGACGGGCCGAGCGGACGTGTGGTCGGTGAAGGCACCGCCACGAGCTACGAGCAGGTCCTCGCCCTGTTCCTGCGGGCGGGTGACGACGCGTCCAGCGAGCCGGGAGGCAAGGCCGCAGCCGACCGCCGTCGTGAAGCCAAGCTCGACCGGTTGCTGCTCGACGCGGGCATCGCGCCGGGCGACCCCAGCCTCTACCAGTCGCCCGGTGCACCTCTCGGCGACGGCGATCTGCACGACCACGACCGCGACGACCACCATGACCACGACGGGTTCATCGCGCCCCTCGCGGTTGACGCGCAGGCGCCGGCGCAGCGGCCCGATGCCGCAGGTCCCCGGTGATCGCGGTCCTCGGGATGACGCTGGCCGCGCTGGCCGCGCTGCGCAGTAGCTGGTCCCCGTGAGGCGAGTCCATGCTTTCGAGCATCTCCCCGGTCGGGGAGGCCTCGCGACGGCAGCGGTGGACCGTGACGGTCACCGCCTACCTCGTCGCGTCGGCGCTGGGCGGCACGCTGATCGGCGGGCTGCTCGGTGGCATCGGCGGGCTGCTCGGCGCCGGCAGCTGGGGGGCGTGGTCGCTGGTCGTGCTCGGGGTGGCCGCGCTCGGCGGCGCGGCGATCGACGCGACCCAACCCGCGGTAGCGCTGCCGAGCTGGCGCCGGCAGGTCGACGAGGGCTGGCTGATGACCTACCGCGGCTGGGTGTACGGGGCCGGGTACGGCTTCCAGCTCGGCGCAGCGGTCGTGACCATCGTGACCTCGGCGATCACCTACGCGGCGCTGCTGGCCGCGCTGCTGACCGGCCACGTGGTCCTCGGGGCACTCGTCGGATTCACCTTCGGTTCCGTGCGCGCCGTGCCGTTACTGCTCATGGGGGGCATCCGCACCCCGCACGCCCTGCAGGAGCTCCATCGACGACTGGACGCGGCCACCGGGACGGTGACGGTGGCGAGCATCGCCGCGCAGGTGGTGGTCGGCCTCGTCGCCACCGCTGCCGCCACCTCGGCGGTGCTGGCATGACCGCCCCGAGCCACCCCGATCGGAGGATCTGATGGACCTGAAGGGCCACGGGCTCGCCGCGACCATGCCCCCCGGATGGGAGGGCACGATCTCGCTGGACCAGGGCGACGAGGCGTTCGAGCTCGCCGGGGAGGGCGGGATCCTGCGACCGGTCGCCCACCTCGCGAACTTCCCGCTGCCCGTCGACCGCGGCGACTTCGGCAGTGGCGCCGTCGAACTGATGCGCACCCAGGACGTGTTCGTCGCCCTCCTCGAGTACGCGCCCGAGGAGGCCGGCAGCGCGCTGTTCGCCGCCCAGGGCCTACCCCGCAAGCTCGACCCCCGCCGGTTCAACGCCGCATCGCTGCAGCGCGGCATGCCCGGCCAGGCCGGGCTCCAGGAGTTCTTCACCGAGGGCGGCCGTCCCTTCTGCCTCTACGTGGTGCTCGGTGACGCCGACGACGTCCACCTCCAGGTCCGCAAGGTCGAACAGGTCCTCGCCTCCGTGCGCATCGAGCCCCGCCCATGAGCCTCGCCGCCGACGCCAGCGCCCGCCCGCCGACCCCGGCCGAGCCGACGACGACCCCGCCGGTGCGTACCTCCCTCGCGGAGCGTGCCGTGGACCGCCTGGCCCGGCGCACCGAGCGCGGGGCCGAGCGACCGGGTCTCCCCCGACGCAACTTCCTCGTCCGGGCGGCGGTCATAGGTTCGGTCCTGACGGTCGCCCCGATGCGTTGGATCATGCGTCCGACCAGCGCCTACGCGTCGGTTTGCGGGACGGGCGCCTCCTGCGGGCAGGGATGGACCGCATTCTGATGCACGATCAACCAGGG
>PWLR01000134.1 GCA_003558435.1 Nitriliruptoraceae bacterium
CCAACCAGGACATCGGTGTCGGCGACGTGGTCGGCACCCCCGCCGACTGGCCCGAGGGCGACGTCGTCGCGATGTTCTTCACCTACGAGCCGGACACGCTGCCCGCCGACTGGCGCGACCTGCTCGGTCGGCTGGATGCGGAGATCGAGGCCGACACGTCACTGACGCTGCAGGGCGACGTCCCCGCGACGCAGCTGATCTACCGCTACGAGACCGAGGGGGTGCGGACCCGGGAGATGGTCGTGCTGATCCCCTCCCGGGCGATCGTGCTCCTCGCTCAACCCGTGCCGACGCCCGCCGACGAGGACGTGACCGAGGTGTTCCTCGCCTACCTCGACGACTTCCTGGGGGTGCTCGAGTCCGCCACCTTCGGGGCGCCGCTGCTGGACTGACCGATCTGGGTGCCTCTGGACGGGCCGGCAGGCTGGCTCCGCTGGTCTGGTGCGGAAGGAACCGCCGACCTAGGAGAAGGGCTGGGAGTGAACGGCAGGATGCCTGACGAGGCCGAGCGCGTCATCGGCGTGGACATCCACGAGCCCGCCTTCGCCGCCGCGGGGTCGCGGCTGGTGGCGCCGCGAAGCGTCACGCGTCGCTATGGCAGGTCACCTGACCGCTCGTGCTGCGCCAGCGGCCGGTGCGGCTCGGTGCCAGAGAGCTGCTCGGCCCAGGTGAACGGCTACGCAGCCACCCCTCCCACGCCGTCGGGACCGCGGAGATGCTGGTGGTGCTGGAACGCCGGGCTCGCAGCATCCGTGAACTCCAGACCGAAGTGGTCGAGCACGAACACGCATCACAGCAGCTGGTCCGATGTCCCGCGTCTCCACCGAACGGCGACGCGGCGAAGGCAAGGCCGGGTAGGTCGTGACGTTGACGGCTTCCGGTCGTGGGGCTCGCGGACGATCGCCGCTTGAGGGGCCGGCACGTTGCTTCTTCGGCAAGATCGCGCCACCGGATCCACGGCCGGGACCGACCCGGATGAGGCGGAGGCGGACGATCGGCGAACGGAGGGAATCGCGTGGGCCAGCGGGGTCGACAGGATGCGGGAGGGCCGGCCAGCCGCGGGTCGACGTGGCTGATGCCGGACGTGAGCTAGCCTCGGCGACCATCACGTGGTCGACGTGGTCTCTCGGGGAACGGAACGTCTGTGCACATCACCGTCATCGGCGTCGGTCACGTCGGCCTCGTCTCGGCGGCCGCGTTCGCGAAGTGGGGTCACCAGGTCGTTGGCTACGACGATGACGCCTCCAAGATCGCGCGGATGCAGGCGGGTGAGGCGTGGTTCTACGAACCGGGGCTGGATGAACTCATGGCTGAGGGGGTCGAGGCTGCCCGGTTGTCGTTCACCGGCGATCCCGACGAAGCGTTGGCAGAGGCCGAGGTGGTGTTCGTCTGCGTCGGAACTCCACCGCTGCCCGGTGGCGGGCCGAACCTGTCCTACGTGGAAGCCGTGGGGCGATCGGTCGTCGAGCACGCGAGGCGCGACCTGCTGCTGGTGGAGAAATCCACGGTTCCGGCCAACACCGGCAAACGGCTCGAGCAGGTCATCGACAGGGAAGCCGAGCGCCTCGGCACGGCTCATCGCATCGAGGTCGCGTCCAACCCGGAGTTCCTGAAGGAGGGTGCCGCGGTCCAGGACACCCTGCACCCTGACCGGGTCGTCTACGGCACGTCTTCGGACTGGTCGCGTGACCTGCTCAGGCAGGTCTACGCCCCGCTGGTCGCCGAGGATGAACTCCCGGTCGTCGAGACCGACGTGCCCACCGCCGAGTTGATCAAGCATGCGTCCAACGCCTTCCTGGCGACCCGCATCTCGTTCATCAACGCGGTCTCGCAGATCTGTGATCGCGTCGGTGCCGACGTGCGGGTCGTCGCTGAGGGCATGGGGCACGACGTCCGCATCGGGCACCGGTTCCTGCAGGCCGGGCTCGGGTATGGGGGTTCCTGCTTCCCCAAGGATGTCGATGCCTTCGCGCACCTGGCCAGCCAGGTCGGCTACGACTTCGGTCTGCTCGACGAGGTTCGGGAGATCAACGTCGGGCAGCGGCGGGCGGTGCTCGACAAGCTCGAGGGGGAACTCTGGCACCTGTCCGGCAAGACGATCGCGGTGCTCGGCGCGGCCTTCAAGCCTGGGACCGACGACCTGCGTGAGTCCCCGGCGGTCCACCTCGCCAACGACCTGGCCGACGCGGGGGCCGACGTGCGTGTCCACGACCCTGTGGCGCTGGGGAACCTGGCCGAGGAGCAACCCCACCTAGGGCAGGCGATGACGGTCGAGGAGGCGCTCGCAGATGCGCACGCCGTGGTCGTGGCGACCGACTGGCCGGAGTACGTGGACATCACCCCGGAGATGTACCGCGACCGGCTGGCGTATCCGATCGTGATCGATGCGCGCAACATCCATGATCCCGAGAAGATGCTCGCAGCGGGACTGCACTACTACGCGATGGGCCGGCAGAGCATCATCAGGTGACCGGCCTCGTCGGGTACCGATGAGTGGGTCGCGGTGATCATGTTCAGGTTCTGCCCGTGGCGGGCCGGACCCACGTCGGTGATGGCAGGACGTTTCGGCGCGTCGAGGCGCGTGGCCCTTCCCGGCATCTGAGCGCGGCGACCTCGTCGCGGGGAGGCTCCGACCGCTCTGGGTCGACAGCGCCAGGGCTCGTTCAGCCGGCTTCCTGACCAGTTGGACGATCCGGCCGCTCTCGCCGCGCACCGTGCCGTCGGAGTCCCTGGGGGCTGGGATGCGCTCGAAATGCAGCCTTGCCGTGGGCGATGTTGCACGAACGACTCGCCGAGTCGGTGGTACACCGTCGATGTGGTTGTCATCCTGGAACACCACGACGTCGGCGCCGCCGGGATAGCCCTCCGAGGTGTCGAGGGCGTGCCCCGGATCCTGCGGCTGTGGCGGGTGAACGAAGGCCGGGCGGATGCAGAGCCACTTGCCGCCACGTGAACACCCGGGCCCGACTGCTCGTGCGATAGCTTGCCGTGGCCACCTGCACCGAGTAGGTGGGTCGCGTCTCGCGGAGCACGTCAACACTGCGGCCTGGCGAGGCCTGCAGAAGCATCGATCGAAGGGAACCGCATGTCTTGGGGAACGATGGGGGAGCGCGTGAGGCCGCTCGGGGGGCGGAACACGTTGCTGTTGTTGGCGGCAGCTGGTCTGGTGCTGTCGACCTCACCAGCGCTGGCGCAGGAGTCTGTCACCGTGCAGGAGGTGTCCGCCGGTGATGCGGACTTCGTGTTCGACTTCGCTGATGACACCGTGGGTGAGCAGCCGGGGTACGTGTCGCTGCCGTGGCAGCAGACCGATGTGACGGTGGTCGAGAGCGACTGGGCGTTGAACGGTCGGGCGCTGGAGGTCGCGCCGTACGGGACGAGTCCGGCCGACAACGCGTTCTTCGCGGCGGTGTTCGGCGGGGTGCCGGATGCGGCGGATGTGGAGGTGCTGCTGCGGTTCCGTGATGCCAGCCCGGGCAGTGATCTGCACTGGATGACCGGGGCGGGCGCACGGATCGACCGGGATGAGGTCACCGCGGTGCTCACGCAGTCGCGGGAGGGGCCGACGGGCCTGGTGCTCGCACGGGTCAACGACGGGGACTTCGGGTCGTTGAACAACGGGTTCACCCACAACGCGTTCCAGAAGGACAACTACCTGCGGACCCGTTGGGAGGGCGGGGTGGCGTCGGCGAAGATGTGGGGCGGGTCGCTGGCGGATGAGCCGGCCGACTGGCAGGTGTCCGAGCAGGTCCTCAGTGAGCCGACGTTGGCGGCCGGTGGGGTGGGGATCACCCGGTACTTCGCCGAGCACACCAGCGAGATCGACTACATCGCCATCGACATCCTCGGCGAGTCGGCGCCCCCGGTGACCACCATCACGAGCGGGCCCGAGGGGACGGTCGACTCCCCGACGGCCACGTTCACCTTCGAGGCAGATGTCAGCGGCTCGACCTTCGAGTGCCGCCTCGATGGGGCTGCATGGGGAACGTGTGCATCCCCGTTCGAGGTCGCGGACCTCGTCGACGGCACGTACACCTTCGACGTCCGGGCCACTGCCCTCGGCGTCACCGGGGAGCCGGCCTCGCGCACGTGGACGGTGGAGCTACCGGTGCCGACGTTCTCGGATGTGCCGTTGGATCATCCGTTCTTCGTGGAGATCGAGTCGTTGGCGGAGCAGGATGTGATCCGTGGGTTCCCGGATGGGACGTTCCGGCCGACGGTGGCGG
>PWLR01000157.1 GCA_003558435.1 Nitriliruptoraceae bacterium
CGGCCGGTCGGGAGGTCGCGCCGGACACCGACGGCCCACCGCCGGTGCCCCGTCTGGCGTTGACGCCGCGACCGGGCGATCCGGGACCCGACGGTTCGGCCCCGACCATCGGCGCCGGAACCCGTCAGCAACTCGCCACCGCCGAACAGCGCCGGCGCGACGACGCCCACGCCCGCGATCCGGGTGCGGACGCCCGCCACGCGGTGGCCATCGGGCTGGGCGTGGCGGCGCTGGCCGCCGGGTACCGCTTCCTGCGCTCGGACACCGACTGATCCCTGCGGGGACCGGAGTGGACGGCGGCCCGGTGCCGCTCGCATCCGCCCACCGGGAGTACCTTCGGTCCCCATCGACCTCGAGGTCCCCGTGAGCTCCTTCCCCGCCGCGAGGCTGCGGCGGCTCCGTCGCACCCCGGCGCTCCGCCGCACGTTCGCGGAGACCCGGATCCATCCGGCGGCGCTGGTCCTGCCGGTGTTCGTCAAGGAGGGGATCGAGCAGCCCTCGCCCGTCGGATCCATGCCCGGTGTCTCCCAGCACAGCATCACCTCGGTGGTCGCGCTGGCCCGGGAAGCGGTCGCGGCCGGTCTCGGCGGCATGATCCTGTTCGGCATCCCCGCGACCAAGGATGCGGAGGGCAGCGGCGGATGGGACCCCGCCGGCGTCGTTCCCGAGGCGTTGCGGGCGATCCGTTCGGCGGTCGGTGACGAGCTCGTGCTGTGGGCCGACGTCTGCCAGTGCGAGTACACCGATCACGGGCACTGCGGGCCCCTGGACGCCGACGACCGGGTCCGCAACGACGCCGCCGTGGCCGGCTACGTCCGCGACGCGGTCGCCTACGCCGACGCCGGTGCCGACGTGGTGGCGCCCTCGGGGATGATGGACGGCCAGGTCGCCGCCCTACGCACCGGCCTGGACGCGGCGGGCCACGAGGGCGTGGCGATCGTCGCCTACGCCGCGAAGTACGCCTCGGCGTTCTACGGGCCGTTCCGCGATGCCGCGGAATCCGGGATGGTGGGCGGCGACCGGGCCGGGCATCAGATGGACGCCGCCAATCGGCGCGAGGCCCGTCGCGAACTCGACCTCGACGTCGCCGAAGGGGCCGACGCGCTCATGATCAAGCCGGCGCTGCCCTACCTCGACGTCGTGCTCGAGGCGCGGGAACGCCACGATCTGCCGGTCGCGGCCTACCACGTGTCCGGGGAGTACGCGATGGTGAAAGCCGCCGCCGAACGCGGCTGGATCGATGGCGAACGCGCCATGCGCGAATCGGTGTTGTCGATCATGCGCGCCGGCGCCGATGTCGTGTTGACCTACGCCGCCCTCGACCTGGCACGGGACTCGTCCCGATGAGCGTGGTCGTCTCGCCACCGACGGCGCCGTCGTGGTTGGTGGAGGTCCCGCTCGCCCACCGCGGCCTGCACGAGGCCGGTGTCCCGGAGAACTCGCTCCCGGCCTTCCGGGCCGCCGCGGAAGCCGGGTACGGGGTGGAGTTGGACGTCTTCCTCAGCCGCGACGACGTGCCGGTCATCCTCCACGATGCCTCGCTGGCCAGGATGACCGGGACCGACGTGCGCATCGGACAGCTCACCGCGGCACAACTCGCCGAGATCCGGCTGGATGGCACCGACGCCCACATCCCGACGCTCGCCCAGTCGTTGTCGGTGCTCCGGGACGTGCCGGTCATGGTGGAGCTCAAGCAACCCCGGTTGCGCTCGGGCAAGCTCGAGTACCGGACCGCCGCGGTGCTCGATGCCCACGACGGGCCCCACTGTGTCGCGAGCTTCAACCCGGTCGCCGTACGGTGGTTCCGCCGTCACCGACCCGACACGATCCGGGTACTGACCGCCAGTCCGTTGGCCGACGCGAAGCTCCCCGCCGCGATCCGGACCCGGCTGGCCGAACTCCGGGACCTGCCCTCGGTGGCCCCCCACGCCATCAGCTACGACCTCGACGGGCTCCCGACGCCCGCGACCGATGCCTGGCGCGCACGCGGCGGTCCGCTGATCGCATGGACCGCGGTCGGGGAGGACGGGTTACGCCGCGGCCGCGAACTGGCTGACAACGTGATCTTCGAGCACGTGAGGCCCTGATCGATCCCGCCCGTGAACCGACGGAAAGAGCACCCGTGAGCACCGACGTCTCGTCCCGACTCTTCGAACGCGCACAGGCGAGTATCCCGGGCGGGGTCAACTCGCCGGTCCGGGCCTTCAACAGTGTGGGCGGCATCCCGAGGTTCATCGACCGCGGCGAGGGCGCCACGCTGATCGACGTCGACGGCAACCACTACATCGATCTCGTCAACTCCTGGGGGCCTCTGCTGTTCGGGCACGCCCGTCGCGAGGTCATCGAGGCCGCCACGGCCGCGATGCTCAAGGGCTCGTCGTTCGGCGCGCCGACCGAGGGTGAGGTCCGGCTCGCCGAACAGATCATCGACGCCGTACCGTCGATCGAGAAGGTCCGGCTCGTCAACTCCGGCACCGAAGCCGGCATGAGTGCGGTCCGGCTCGCCCGCGGCGCGACGGGGCGGGACAAGCTGCTGAAGTTCGTGGGCCACTACCACGGCCACTCCGACGCCCTGCTGGTCGCCGCCGGCTCGGGCGTGGCCACGCTCGGGATCCCCGGCTCGCCCGGCGTGACCGAAGGCGCGGCCAAGGACACCATCCTCGTACCGTGGAACGACGAGGCCGCGGTCACCGCGGCGATCGACCTGCACGGCGACGATCTCGCCGCGATCCTGTGCGAGCCCGTGCCCGCCAACATGAACCTGGTCCCGCCCGCCGAGGGGTTCCTCGCCTTCCTTCGCGCGCAGGCCGACCGGAGCGGCGCGGTGCTGGTCTTCGACGAGGTGATCAGCGGGTTCCGCCTCGGTCGTGGCGGCGCCCAGGCGATGCACGGGGTGGTGCCCGACATCACCGTGCTCGGCAAGATCGTCGGCGGAGGTTTCCCCCTGGCCGCCTTCGGCGGACGGGCCGAGCTGATGGACCACCTCGCCCCCGACGGGCCCGTCTACCAGGCGGGAACGCTGTCGGGCAACCCCGTCGCGGTGGCCGCGGGGTTGGCGCAGCTCGAGCTGTTGAACGACGAGGTGTACGACTGCCTGGAGGGCGCCACGCGCATCGTCGCCGACGGATTCACCGACGCCTTCGCCAGCGCCGGGGTCCGCGCCCAGGTCACCCGGCACGGCACGCTCGCCGGCATCGTGTTCAGCGAGAGCCCGTTGCACCGCTACGAGGACGTCGCCGCCGCCGACCACGGGGCGTACGCGCGGCTGTTCCACGCGATGCTCGACCGCGGGGTCTACCTCGCGCCGTCCGGCTACGAGGTCCTGTTCAGTTCCATGGCCCTGGAGCAGCCGGTGCTCGCCCGGATCGTCGAAGCGGCCGGGGAAGCTGCCGAGGAACTCGCGGGTCGGCCGGACGAAGCCGCGGGCTGAGGGGCGTGGTCGGGTGCGGGCTCTCGCAGAGCAGGACGAGGCACGGAGCGCGGATCGGCGCGGGCCGGACTCGAGGTGGCCCAGCGGTCGGGATCGAGATCGCAGCCCCGCCGATTGTCCGGCGCCCCCTCCCAATTGGTACCTTGCGAGTCCAGAGGATCGTGAAGAGAGGTGACCGTGGGTCAGTGGTTCGCGGAGTTCTTCAGTGCGCTGCCTGATGTCGCCCGCGCGCTCTACCAGTTCGGCGACCCCGGCGACCTCGGTCGTGGCTGGATCGGCGGAGCGGTCTTCCTGCTTTGGATCGGGCCCCTGGGCATCCTCCCTCTCTACATCGCGAAGATCACCTACGGCAAGCGGGAGTGGGTCTCGGCCACGATGGGCGTCATGGGCGCCTCCAGCCTGCTGTGGTGGGTGCACGGCGTCCTGCCCCACGCATGGATCCAGTTCACGGAGTCGAACCAGCCGCTGCTCGAAGGCACCATCATCCCAGCCTCCTTCGGGATCGATGTCTCCGAGGACTACCGGCTGGACATCGCCTCGAACCTCTACTCGGTCATCACCGAGTCGGTGCTCGCCGGGTTGATGATCGGTGGGATCGTGGTCACCCTCTGGGCGGCGCTGCGGATGCAGCGCGGCCTCCCCAAGACCCTGGCCAGCGGCGAGAGCAAGCCGGACGCCGGGGGATACAAGTAGGCGGCTACAAGGAGTAGGACGGCGTAGGCGAGCAGGTGGGCCCCGAAGCGGCTCCTGCCAGCACCGACCATCAGCAGACGTGACCACGACACAGCCCGAGCGCCGGCCCAACACAGGACCAACACCGAAAGGAGGCAACCGTGGGGAAGACCGACAAGGGCGAGCATCCGCTGATGTTCGACAACTACACCGTGCAACAGGTCGATCCGCAGTGGCTCCAGGAACGCGTGAAGCCCAAGCGCCACATCGGGTTGACGCCGGAACTGTGCATCCTGTGCCGCGCGTGCGAAGACGTGTGCCCCTGGGAGTGCATCTACATGATGTCCCCGGACATCATCAAGGACGCGGACAGTCAGGCGTTGACCACCCTCGCCTCGCAGTCGCACGCGGTGTTCATCATCGATGACAACGAGTGCACCCGCTGTGCCATCTGTGTGGAACGCTGCCCCTCCGATGCCCTGTGGCTCGGCCGCGTCGACGGCTGACGCCGTCGACGCTCGATCAGATCACGAGGAAGCAACGTGGCGAAGAACGACCTGAAGACCACCGTCCAGGACAACGTGATCTGGAAGTCCATCTTCCGTCCGGGTTCCATCTACCGGAAGGGCTACCGCGACACGTCCCGTGACCGGGCGCTCGCTTCGATGAACAACGTGCTCTACCACCTGCACCCGGTGAAGGTGAAGCGGCACGGGTTGAAGCTGACCTACACCTACTGCCTCGGTGGGCTCAGCTTCTTCATGTTCATCCTGCTGACCATCACGGGCATCTTCCTGATGTTCTTCTACACGCCGGCCGCAGGCGCCGGCACCGAGATCGCGTATCTCAACATGCGTGAACTATCGGCGTCGGTCACCTTCGGCCAGTTGGTGCGCAACCTGCACCGATGGGGCGCCCACGCGATGGTCTTCCTCGTGTTCCTGCACATGGCGCGGGTGTTCTATCACGGTGCCTACAAGCCCCCTCGTGAGTTCAACTGGGTCGTCGGCGTCATCCTGTTGCTGTTGACCCTGTTCCTGTCGTTCACCGGCTACCTGCTGCCCTGGGACCAGCTGGCGCTCTGGGCGGTCCAGGTCGGCACCAACATCGCCGGCTTCAGCCCGGTCTTCGGCGACCAGGTCCAGTTCGTGCTCCTCGGTGGTGTGGAGATCGGCCCCAACACGCTGCTGCGCTGGTATGTCCTACACGTCCTGTTCGTCCCCTTCATCACGGTCGTCTTCCTTGCGGTCCACTTCTGGCGGATCCGCAAGGACGGCGGCATCTCCGGTCCCCTCTAGTCCTCGACACGCCGGCGATCCACGGATCGTCACCCCGGCTGCGGAGCTGGCCCCGA
This sequence comes from Nitriliruptoraceae bacterium, assembly GCA_003558435.1. Lineage (GTDB taxonomy): Bacteria > Actinomycetota > Nitriliruptoria > Nitriliruptorales > Nitriliruptoraceae > PWLR01. Next base: position 5,457 of record PWLR01000157.1, read on the forward strand.
TCCCCGCGAGCGAACCTGAGCGAGAGGTACGACGATGAGCGACGAGGTCCAGATCGATCAGGAGGTCTACGACCGCCTGATCGGTGAGGGCAAGAGCGAGCGCATCGCCCGGGCGAAAGCCAAGGCGGCATCCGTCCGCAAAGCCAAGATCGCCGAGGGCCAGTCGCTCGGTCCGCGTTCCGCCGATGAGGCCTCCAAGGCCCTCGAGGAGTTCCGTGCCAACGCCGGCGGCGGTGGCGTCGCGACCAAGACCGAAGCACCCGCCGATGCGGGTGGCGGCGGCCGACTGACCCCGGAGCAGCGGGCGGCCCGCGTGGCGGCCTCGCTCGGCAATGGCGGCGACAAGCAACCGGCGTCGATGGGGGTCCCGACCTCGGGGGAGCACACCCACCGGTTGCTCGCGCTCGTCCCGCCGGCCGGTATCCAGCAGGTCCAGTCCAAGCAGATGGACAAGGTCTACACCTGGCCGCACCTACTGCTGGTGGAGTTCGTGGCCTTGCTCGCGGCGGGGTCGCTGCTGTTGATCGTCTCGTTCTTCCTCGACGCCCCGCTGGGCTCGCTCGCCAACCCCAACGACGTCCCCGCGATCAACAAGGCTCCCTGGTACTTCATGGGGCTGCAGGAGCTGCTGGCGTACTTCCACCCGATGGTGGCGGGGATCACCCTGCCCGGGGTGTTCGCCGTCATGCTCATGGCCGCGCCCTACGTCGACAAGAACCCCTCGGCGAAGCCGGAGAACCGCAAGGTCGCGGTGCTCGGCTTCACGTTCTTCTGCGTCTTCTGGGGGGTGCTGGTCATCATCGGTTCGTTCATCCGCGGAGCCGGTTACGAGTGGGTCTGGCCGTGGATCACGGGTCTCGGCTTCACCCTCTAGACCTCTAGACGACGCGAGCGGTCGGCGACCCCGACCAACTGCCGACGAGAGACGATTACGACATGGCAAACGAGAAGAGGCGATTCGAGGTCAAGCCCGTCGAGCGGCGGACCTTCCTGCGCTACGGTCTGATCGGCGCCGTCGGAGCTGGCCTGGGCGGTTTCGGCCTGGCCTCGCTCGGCTTCCTCTATCCCCGTCCGGGCGATCAGCTCTTCGGTGAGGTGCCCTTGGGCAACGCCCAGGAACTGATCGACGAGATCGAAGCCGAACGTGCACCGATGCGTATCCCCGGCTCGGTCCTCTCGATCCAGGTGTGGGACACCTCGAACAGCTCCGCGATGAGTCTGTACGGCGACGACCATGCGGTGATCGAGGGCACGGACCTCGGCCTGATGGCTCTCGACAGCCAGAACTGTCCCCACCTCGGCTGCGGTGTTCCCTGGTGCCAGTCCTCGCAGTGGTTCGAGTGCCCCTGTCACGGCTCCCGGTACAACCGCTACGGCGAATGGACGGGCGGGCCGGCTCCCCGTGGCCTGGACCGCTACGCCTCGTTCGTCGACGACGACGGCCAGTTCGTCGTCAACTTCAGCGAGTTCCTGACCGGGCCGGCCCGAACGGCGAACGCGCTCGAGCAGTCACCCGAAGGGCCCTCCTGTGTCGATGCCTGAGCTCGGGAGCCAGACCATGATCCAACCGTTCCTGGCCGTCGAGGCCGGTGGCGCTGCCGTTCCGATCACGATCCTGATCGTGGCGTTGGCCGGCTTCGCGCTGGCCTACTTCGTCGTGGGGCCAGGCAAGCGCAAGGGTCCGAAGCGTTACGGCGACATCCCGCTCGCGATGCGCCCCTACCACTCGGACGAGGAGCTCGAGACCAGCGGCATGGAACGCGCGATGGCCTGGGGGGTCGCGTTGGCGGTCTTCGCGTCGCTGTTCCTGCCGTTGTACTGGCTGATCGAGCCCGACCGCATCAACCGCGCGGTCGATGGGTTCTACGAGCAGGACGTCGCCACGGGCCGCGCGGAGTACCAGAACGCCTGCGCGTCCTGCCACGGGGTCAACCTCGAGGGCGGCTCGGCTCCCCACCCCGATCCCGACATCGACGCACCCTGGCCGGCACCGGCGCTCGACAACATCGTCGCGCGCTACCAGGACACCGAGGTGGTCGAGGACGTCCGGGAGTTCATCAAGCTCACCCTGGTCCATGGCCGACCCGGAACCCCGATGCAGGCGTTCGGTGTGGCCAACGACGGGCCGTACTCCGACAACCAGCTCGATCAGATGATCGCCTACATCCTGTCGGTGCAGACCGGGGAGGTCCCGGAGGCGCAGGCGTTCGTGGGTGAACTCGCGGAAGGCGAGGACCTCGGCAGGGTCCTGTACGACAACAACTGTGCCCGATGTCACGCCGCCGACTACACGGGCGGTGTCGGACCGCAGCTGATCAACGTGTTCGAACGCTACGGCTGGAGCGAAGGTGACGAGGGTTCGCTCGAGCAGGCCCGGGCGGTGGTCCGCGAGGTGTTGCACAACGGGCGCAACCTGCCCGGCAACGCCCCGATGCCGGCCTTCGATCAGACCCTGACCGACGAAGACATCGAGACGCTCATCGATCATCTCGAGGGCATCCAGGAAGAGGGTGGCCCCCAGGCCGCGCAGATCGGCGGCGACCCAGGGCCGCCCGAGGACGACGACCCATCGGCGACGGAGGAATGAACATGGCTGACTTGTTGTTCCTCGCGGTCGAAGAGGTCATCCCTCCGACGCACCCGGTGGCGATCCTGGCCATCCCGCTCGGACTGCTGTTCATGTCGGGTGGTGTCTACGTCCTGCTGTGGTCCAACTTCGGGGCGAAGAAGGCCGGGGCGATCTACGGTGTCGCGTTCTTCGGGTTCACGTTCCTGCTCGGGATGTTCTGGTGGTTCGGTGGCCCGGGGATCCCCGTCGGCCTCGGGATCTCCCACCTGCCGGGTCAATCCAGTGATCACTACCAGGACCGGTGGTTCGCCTTCGAAGCCGGCTCCGAGCGCGCGCAGTTCTTCGACGTGGTCCAGAACCCCGATGCGTTCGTCCCGCTCGAGGAGTTCACCGGCGTCGAGGGCCTCGACGAGGACGCGATGCAGGCCGACCGCGGGTTCGCGGCGCTGGCCGGCTCGGTCGGTGGTGCGGTGGGCTCCATGCAGGATCAGTTCCTGCCGGTCGACGACAACGGAGTCGCGCAGATCGGTGCAGAGCGGCGCACGGAGTACGAGGCCGATGCCGAGGCCGCGCGCCCCGACGGGGCGGTCGGTCGGGCGCAACCCTTCTTCGGTGTACAGCAGGTCGGCGATCCCCTCGCCGCGGAGGACCCCGACACCGGCGTGCTGGTCTCGAGCCAGACCTTCCAGGCCACAGCCACCTTCGTCGATGACGAAGGCGTGCCGGTGGAGCCGGTCGAGGTGGGCGAACCGACCACCTGGTACGCGTTCTACGACCCGGGGGCCCTCTGGTTGCCCTCGGCAGTGTGGGCGATCATCTCGCTGGTGTTCTTCCTGCTCAGCCTGTTCTGGCTTGACCGCCTCGAGATGCGCGACAAGAAGCGTGAGATCATCGAGGTCGAGGAATCCGAGACGCCTGCGGTTCCCGTCGCGCAGTAGCGCCGCCCGGTGTCGATCATCGACGAGCCGACAGCGTCCGCTGTCGGCTCGTCGGCTGACCGCGGGTTGGCATACCGGGACCGTGCCCGGCACCCTGAGGGCCCGACCACGTCGCGTGGTCGGATCCCGTCGACACGAGGAACCCTCCCGTGCGAATCCTGCCGAGCGTCATCGTCGCTGCGGCGGCGTTGATGCTGAGCGCGTGCGGGGGGTCGGGTTCGGCCAGCGCCGACTGCGACCGGATCGCCGGTGTGCGCGAGGGCCTGTGCCCCATCCCGGTGGAACAACGGAGTCCCGCACCGGTCGACACCCTCCCGGTCGTCGGTGATGGGGACGACCTCTCCATCCGTGATCTCCAGGGTCGGGTCGTGGTCCTGAACTTCTGGGCCTCGTGGTGCGGTCCGTGCCGGGTCGAGCAACCGGACCTGAACGAGGCCTTCGCGTCGTTGCCGGCCGAGGAGGTGGCGTTCCTCGGGGTCAACATCGAGGACGCCGAGCCCAACGCGCTCGCTCACGAGCGCGAGTTCGACATGCCGTACCCGTCGCTGTTCGACCCGGCCAACGACTACGCCTCACGCTTCGAGGGCGTCGGCCCACGAACCATCCCGACCACCATCTTCCTCGACGACCAGGGCCGGGTCGCCGTCAGGGTGTTCGGGCTCATCGGCCTGGCAGAGACCCTGGGACTCGCCGACGCCATCGCGACCGAGTCCGCGCAGGCCGCCGAGGGCTCGGCTGATCCGGGGTCGGCACGCGAGGCCCGGGCTACGGGGGTGCACGGTGGCTGAAGCCATCCAGGCCATCATCTTCGACGCCAACATGCTCGTGGCGGCGTCGGTGGCCTTCGCCGCGGGCCTGGTCTCGTTCGCCTCGCCGTGCGTGATCCCGTTGGTGCCCGGCTACCTGTCGTTCATGACGGGGCTGTCGGGCCAGGACCTGGCGACCGGCAGCGGTCGCGCCCGCGGGCGGGTGTTCGTCGGGTCCGTGTTGTTCGTGCTCGGTTTCGCCGTGCCGTTCATGATGCTGGGGTTCGCCGTCGGCGCGCTCAACGTGCTCGATCGTTCGCCGGTGGCTCGGGTGATCATGGGTGGCGTCGTCGCGATCCTGGGACTGCTGATGGCCCGGGGGACCCTGACCCGTGAGGTCCGGGTCGCGGGCAAGGCACCCAACGGTGGGCTCGCGACCGCCCCGGTGCTCGGGTTCGTGTTCGGGGTCGGATGGACGCCGTGTCTCGGACCTGCTGCCGGCGCCATCCTCACCATGTCCGCCAACGTCACCGGCGGGGTCTCGGGACGCGGAGCCCTCCTCGGGCTGACCTACGCCCTCGGGCTCGGACTGCCGTTCGTGCTGTTCGGGTTGATGTTCCGGAGGCTGTCGGGGATGCTCGATCTGTTGAAGCGCAACGCCCGCGGGCTTCAGGTCGCCGGTGGTGGGTTCCTGGTCATGGTCGGCCTCGCCATCGCGAGCGGGCTGTGGGATCGGTTCATCTTCCTGCTCCGCCCCCTGATCCAGGGCTTCGAAGCTCCGATCTGAGCTGACCGGTCCATCGGACCGGGTCGTGTACGAACGATGCATCCCGCGACCCGGCCGTCGGCGGCGAGCGTGGTCGGGTGGCCCGCACGAGAGGTACCTTCGAGACGTGTCCACCGAATCGACGCTCCCCCCCGAACCCAACCCCGCGATCCGTCGTCCGAGCCGGCGACCGGAGCCGGGGGGTCCGTTCGCGTTCGTGTGGGATTCGGTCAAGATGGCCTGGCGGTGGCTGACCCGCATGCGCACCGCGCTGTACCTGCTGGGGGTGCTCGCACTGCTGACGGTGGTGGCCACCGCCGTCCCCCAGGAACCCAACGTGCCGAGCACCGTCGGCCGTTGGCTCACCGGCGAGGAGGGTCCCGGCGCCGGGGTCTCACGTGTGCTCGACGCCTTCGGGGCGTTCGACGTGTACGGCTCGGCGGCGTTCCTGGCACTGACGTTGCTGCTGTTCATCAGCCTCACGGCCTGCCTGATCCCCCGGATCAGGGCCTGGGTCCGGCTCGTGCGCACCAGCAAGCCGCCGCTGGTCCGTCACCTCGGTGGCCAGGACCAGCTCGCCACCTTCACCACGGACCGGACCCCCGACGAGGCCCACGCGGCCGCCCAGCAGGTCCTGGGCGAGCGTCACTGGCGCCTGCGCGCCCACGCGGGCGACCCGCCCGAGGAGCGCACCGCCAAACCCGCCCAGGTCGCCGGCGAGAAGGGCTTGTGGTCGCGGGAGGGTGGGAGCCTGCTCTTCCACCTCAGCTTCTACGTGCTGCTCGCGGCCATCGTCTTCGGGCAACTGCTGACCTTCGAAGGTCAACGCGGCATCGTCGAGGGCGACACCGGTTTCCGCGACACCGCCGTGTCGTACTGGAGCTACAACCCGGGCCGCTGGTTCGACGAGACCGACCATGCCGGCTGGCGGCTGGACCTCGACACCTTCCACGTCGACTGGGTCCGTGACCCGCTCGCGGCCGGCGCCGGACAGCCGACCGAGTTCCGTTCGGAAGTGACGGTGACCCCACCCGACGGCGAGCCGTACCAGGCCGAGATCGACAGCAACCGTCCGGCCATGATCGACGGGATGCGGGTCACCCAACTCGACTGGGGGTACGCACCGCGTGTGGTCGTGGAGGTCGACGGCGAGGTGGTCCACGACGCCTTCGTCCACGCGACCGCCTCCGACGGGGGGTTCTTCAGCGGGGCGGTCAAGGCCCCGGCCGCCGAGCCGGACGTGGGGCTCGAGCTGTTCTTCTATCCGTTCGCCCCGGAAGGCGAGGACGGCCAACCGGTCCCCACGGGTGCGCCGTGGGACGACGCCCCGATGTTGCTGTTCCGCCAGTACCGGGGCGACCTGCAACTCGGCGCGACCCAGCAGACGGTCAACGAACTCGACACCACCGGCCTCGAGTCCGAAGGCGGCGCGTTCCTGCGCCCGGGTCAGAGCGTGGAGCTCGGCGATGTGACCATCCGCTACCCGGAGCACCGCCGGTGGGTGGGCTACCAGGTCAGTTCGCGTCCCCAGATCCCGGCCCTGCTGGCCGGTGCGGGACTGCTCGTCGCCGGCCTGATCCCCGCCCTGTATGCCTACCGGCGGCGTCTGTGGGTGCTGGCGGTGCGTGACGAGGCGACCGGACGTACCCTCGTGACGGTCGCGGGGCGTGCGTTCCAGCGACCCGAGGCCTTCGAGGCGGAACACGCGGCGATCGTGGCCGAGCTGAGCGCCGCCACGGGTGGGGGCTTCGACGAAGCCGCTGAGCCGCCCGACCGCTCCGACGGCTCCGGATACCCACGAGCGACCGAGGATCGCACCGATCACGACGGCGACCGTCCCGACCACGACGACCTGACCGAGGCGCCGACGATCCGTGATCGTCGCACCGACGTCCTCCCTGCACCGGCCCGGTCCGGGCCGCCCTCCGAGGTGGTACGACGATGACCCAGGATCTTGCCGAGCTCTCCCGCGTGCTGTACTCGCCGACCGCGATCGCGCTGTACCTGTCCGCGGCGTTCGTCTACCTCTATGCCCTGACGACCACGGTCGGTCGGCGCGACGAGCGCGAACGTGGCCGCAAGGCCCAGATGCTGGGCGCGGTGCTGACCGTGCTCGGCCTCACCGCGCACATCGCCCACGAGATCATCCGGGGGATCGTGCAGTCGCGACTGCCCCTGGGCAACATGTTCGAGGTCACCTCGCTCATGGCACTGGTCGGCATCCTGGTCGGCGTCGGCTACCTCACCTTCGTGCGCAAGCGTCCGGAGCTGAACGGGTTCGCGCTGATCGGCGGCGCGTTGCTCATGGGCATGTCGATGCTGCTGTACGCGGAGCCGGGGCCGCTCATGCCGATCCTCGACACCTGGTGGCGGCCGTTCCACGTCTCGATGCTGGTGGCTGCCATGGGCATCTTCGCCGCGGCGTTCGTGTTCACGGGGCTGTACCTGCTGCGCGACACCGGGGAGCGGGCCGTGGCGGCGGGGCGCACCTCGGTCACCCGGGGTTCGACCGTCGGCGCCGCGTACGTCGGCGACCTCGATGGTGGGGGACCCGACCTCGACGACGATCCGGATGCCCGTGATCACGACGCGGAGTACCGCAAGGCACTGCGGGCCGGGATCCCGATCGTGAAACTCGCCGTCGGGACGTTCGTCGTCACCGGGATGGTGTCGTGGGTGTGGTGGGTGACCGAGGACTCCACCCGCGTCGGGGTGACCCGTTTCCTGACCGTCAACCTCGTGATGGTCGCGGCGGCGTTGCTCGCCCGGTGGTTCGTGCCCTTCCTGCCCTCGACCGCGACGTTGGACGGCCTCGCCCACCGCACGGTCGCGTTCGGCTTCATCATGTGGACGGTGGGCACCATCGCCGGCGCTATGTGGGCCGAGGTGTCCTGGGGCCGGTTCTGGGGCTGGGATCCGAAGGAGACCGGAGCCTTCCTCACCTGGGTGGCCTACGCCGGGTACCTGCACGCCCGAGCGACCCGGGGCGTCCAGGGCCGCAAGGCGGCCTGGATCGGGATCGGTGCGTTCGTGGTGATGATGGGGACCTACCTGATCGCCAACTACGTGATCGTCGGTCTGCACTCCTACGCCGAACTGTGAGCCGGCAGGGTGCACGACGGCGGGGCGGTCGCCGCCGCAGCGCCCGCCGCGAGCAAGGTCCGTGGTCAGGGGGCTCGCGCGCGGGCGGAGCGTGGCCATACGGCCCCCTGGCGTGACATCGTCGGTCCGGTGAGGCAACCTCTCGCCTGAGGTCACCGAACCACCTTGCGAAGCGGAACAGCGCGCGTGGCGACACGACGGGCGGTCCGAAGCGCACGGAGCACCCTGCTGCCGTCGCGGAGTAGGTGTCGCGTGGCCCTCGAACCCATCCCCCCACTCGGGAGTGATCCGTTGGCGAACCGACGTCGGCTGCGTGCGGTGGACGGAGCGTCCTCGGGCGTCGCCCGGGACGAGGAGCAACTCATGGCCGCCGTCGCACGCGGCGACCAGGCCGCGTTCGGTGAACTCTACGACCGGGTGGGTGGCACGGTGCACGGGGTCGTCCGTAAGGTCGTTCGCGACCCGTCGCAGTCCGAAGAGGTCACCCAGGAGGTGATGACCGAGGTGTGGCGCACCGCCGTGCGCTTCGATCCGGACAAGGGCTCGGTCAGGACGTGGATCCTGACCATGGCCCATCGCCGGGCCATCGACCGGGTCCGCTCCGAACAGTCCTCGAGGGACCGGACCGAACGGGTCGGACACCGCGATCAGGTGCGCCCCTTCGACGAGGTGGCCGAAGAGGTCGAAGTACGGTTCGAGCATGGCCAGGTCCGAGACGCGCTGTCGTCCTTGACCGGACTCCAACGGGAAGCGGTCGAACTGGCGTACTACCAGGGGTACACCTACCGGGAGGTGTCGGAGTTGCTCGACACCCCGCTGGGGACCATAAAAACCAGGATGCGTGATGGTCTCATACGCCTCCGTGACGCGATGGGGGTGACGACATGACCGATCGACCGGATATCCACACCCTCACCGGGGCCTACGCCGTCGATGCCCTGCCGGATGACGAGCGGGACGTCTTCGAGCACCACCTCATGGTCTGCGACGCCTGTGCCCAGGAGGTCGCGGAGCTCCAAGCGACCGCGGCCCTGCTGGGGGCGGCGTCCTACGAGGCGCCGCCACCGGGATTGCGGGACCGGGTGATGGCGGAGATCGACGGCATCAGGCAGGAGCGTCCGGTAGGGGTCGCTGACGCCTCCGACGAACTCGGCGCGCAGCGAGGCCGCACCTCACGGTTCCGTGCCGATTGGGTCACGAACCTCGCGGTTGCTGCCGCTGCCGTGCTGATCGTCGCCGTCGCCGGGTTGTCGGTGACCATCGCCAACCTCAACGCCGACCTCAACGAACGGGCCGCGCAGGCCGAGGCGGCGTCGCAGGTCGCCGACGTGCTGGCCGCCGCTGATGTGACGGTCGTGTCCGTAGAGGGTCCCGAGGGCGGCCTCGGTCGCATCGTCGCCTCGCCGACCCGCGGTGAAGCGGTCTTCGTGGCCGACGACATGGCGCAGGCTCCGCATGAGCACACCTACGAACTCTGGGTGATCGACGAGCAGGGCGCGACGCCTGCCGGGCTGTTCGACACCGACGACCGTGGTCGTGCCACGCGCATCGTGACCGGTGATTTCGCCAACGCGGCCGCCATCGGTGTCACGGTCGAGCCCGCGGGCGGTTCGCCGGAGCCGACCACCGAACCGGTGATGGTGTTCGAACTCGGCTGAGCCCGCGGCTCAGGCCTCGGCCACCAACCGGTCCAAGGCCGCGCGGCCGATCTTGCCCATCGCATCCCGAGGCAGGGCGTCCACCACGAGCACCTCCTGGGGCGCCCATGCGGCCGGATGTCTGGCACGCACGACGGCGCGAAGCGCATCCCGCGAGGGCGGGTCCGCCGGGTCGCTCGCGACCACCACGGCGACCACCACCTGGCCCCACTCCGCGTCGGTGCGGCCGGTGACCGCGACCTCGCCGACGCCGGGGGCGAGCCGGAGTGCGGCCTCCACCGCCGTGATCGGGACGTTCTCGCCGCCGCTGATGATCACGTCGTCGGCGCGTCCGAGCACCTGCAGCGTCCCGTCCGGGCCGAACGCGCCGAGGTCGCCGGTGGTGAACCACCCGTCCTCGAGCGCCGCCCCGGCGGGCTCCCCGCGGTACCCGGAGAACAGCACCGGGCCGCGGAGCCGGATACGGCCGCGCTGCAGTTCGACCTCGACCCCGTCGAGCGGCCGACCGTCGGAGACGCC
>PWLR01000114.1 GCA_003558435.1 Nitriliruptoraceae bacterium
GCAAATCGAACTCATCCTGAATGACTTCAGCCCGGGTGTCTATTTCATCACTATTGATGATGAAGAAAGGACCACCAGGAAATTGATCGTACAGTAAAAAAGCGATCGAATCAGAAAAAAAGAGGCATCCCCCATCGGGTGCCTCTTTTTTTATACCTGGTTCCGGGAAGCCCGGCAATAAAGTTACACACCTCCTGAACAATCGTTTTATTCCGCTGTTTCCTAAACACATACATAAAACGACAGCTCATGAACAAATCATTCCATATTGCCCTGCTTTTACTGCTCATTCCGGTCGGGGTGACCCTGGCCGCAAACAATGAAATACGTTTCGGTCCGCGTCCCACCATCGACTTGAACACCATCAGTACGGAAATCATCGAAGAAGACCGGTTTCGCATCCGCCTGAACCGCGAGGCGGTCAGGAATGCAGACCAGCTTCCGGCAGCCGAACCATTCACCGCAGGGACGTTTAACCTGCCAGATCTGGATCAACTCGCGATGGCCACGGCCGTCAGCAAAGTGGTTCCAACCTTTTCCAGTCCGGCCCACCATACCAGGCACACCGCGCGGCACCGCGACTGGGGCCTGCACCTGTGGTACGACATCCACGTGGACGCTTCCCAGGACCTCCTTGCGATCATCCCGCTCTTTCAGGACCTCGATGAGGTCGATGTGGCAGAGCCCGTCTACCTAAAACAGCTGGTTAGCGGCGAGGTGTTTGACTGGGATGAAGACGCTTTCATTATCCCTGCGGATGAGAATGACGGCGATAGTGGCTGGTTCCCGAATGACCCGCAGTTTGACAACCAGTGGCACTATCACAACACCGGCCAGACCGGGGGTACGCCGGGTGCTGACATCCGCATGCCGGAGGCCTGGGACATTCAGAAAGGCGATTCCACCATCCTGGTGGCCATCATCGACGATGGCATCCAGTACGACCACCCAGACCTGGCCGCCAATATGTGGGACGGCATCGGCTACAACTTTGTCAGCAACAGCGAAACAGTCATACCCGGAAACCACGGTACGCACGTGGCCGGTACGGTTGCGGCGGTGTCGAATAACGAGGTGGGTGTATCCGGCGTGGCCGGAGGCTCGGGTGCCGGTGACGGCGTCAGGCTGATGTCGGCACAGGTTTTCGAGGGAGGCAACTCCGGGGGCTTTGAAAACTCCATGATATGGGCGGCCGACAACGGCGCAGCCATTTCGCAAAACAGCTGGGGATACACCACAGCAGGGGTGTTTGAGCAAGCCCTGCTCGATGCCATCGACTATTTCAATGCCAACGGTGGCGGCGACGTGCTCGACGGCGGCATCACCATCTTCGCAGCGGGAAACTCCAACAGTTCCGGCCAATGGTATCCCGGCTATTACGAAGGCGCGATGTCGGTGGCAGCCACCAACCACAATGACGAACGTGCGGCCTATTCCACTTTTGGCGAGTGGGTAGACCTTTCCGCTCCAGGTGGCGAAACCACCGCAGCCAACAATCAGGGCGTGCTCAGCACCGTCACCGGTTCCAACTACGCCTACTACCAGGGAACCTCCATGGCGTGTCCGCACGTTTCCGGGGTAGCTGCCCTGGTCCTTTCGCAAGCCCCGGGTGAATTCACCAATATGGAGCTGTGGGACCTGCTCGTCACCACAACCGACAACCATTACCACGTAAATCCCGGTTTCGCCGGAGAACTGGGTAGTGGCCGGCTGAACGCCCTCAGCGCCCTGCTCGAAGTCGACAACTACCTGATCGGATTGATCAACCCTACCGGTTTTGCCGCAGAAGCCACCAGCATGGAGGCCATCGACGTCCACTGGACACCCAATGCCGACCACGACCCGGTGTTGCTTGCCTACAGCGAAGAGATGGTGTTTGGCACGCCCACAGGCGACTATGAGCCCGGAGATGAGATCGAAGGCGGCGGCATCGTGATTTACGCAGGAGCCGATTCCACCTTTACCCACGCAGGACTGGAGTCTGCAACCCAGTACAATTACCGGATTTGGAGCCGCAAGGACAGTCTGTATTCCACCGGCCGGGCACAATCGGCCACGACCTGGTGCGACCTGTTCACGGCGCCGTTTGAAGAATCATTCGAAACCCAGCAAGTGCCCGTGTGCTGGGAAACATTTGCCGCAAGTGGTGGCAACTGGCAGGTGGGCAACTTTGCAGATGGGCTGGACATCGAGGGCAATTACGCCTATTCGGGAAGCGACCTGATCTTTGGCGGACAGGATGCGAACCTGATCAGTCCCATCTTCGACTTTTCCCAGTTTGAAGCCGTTACAATCTCCTTCCAACACTATTTTCGCGATTCCTTCCTGGGTGGAGCCGAAGCGCAGTTTGCCTACAGCCTGGACAACGGGGAGTCGTGGACCACTGTGGAGTCATGGTCCAGCACCACGGCCAATCCAGCATCTTACGAGGTAAGCATTCCTGAACTGGACGGCGAACCGATGGTACGTTTCCGCTGGAAAAACACCATTGGCCTGCTCGGCTACTACTGGACGATAGGAAACCTGGCCATCACGGGTACCGCATTGGAGGCACCGGAGATCGCGCTGGATACGGATGAGATCAATATGGAGCTGGAAGCGGGAGAAACCGCCGAAGCCCCTATGACGATCACCAATGAAGGGGTCCTGGCGCTGGAGGTATCCCAGATCGCGGTCAGCCACGACCACGAAGAGAACGAATTCCTGTCCGTTTCCACCACCACTTTTACGCTGGAGCCCGGCGATGACAAGCAGGTCCAACTGCTTTTCGATGCCTCATCCCTCGAAGCAGGTAGCCATTCGGCCAGCATCCACATCTTCTCCAACGACCCCTTCTCCCCGGAAATACAGGTTCCTGTGGTGATGGAGGTAATCCAGACGCTCCCGGAAAGCGTCGCGGAGATTATCATGGACAGCGACGACCACACCCTGCTCGCGGATGCGCTGGCAGCCGCCGGATTGGTAGATCCGCTCAGCGGCGAAGGGCCTTTCACGGTGTTTGCCCCCACCGACCAGGCCTTTGAACTACTTCCCGATGGACTTTTGGACGACCTGATGAACGATCCGGACGGGGCGCTGACCGACCTGCTGCTGCATCACGTCGTGGAAGCCTTTGTGTTAGCAGACGATCTGGATGACGGACAGGTGGTCACCACGATGCTGGGTGAAGACCTGCTCATCACCATCAGCGATGCCGGCGTGTTTGTCAACAACGCAGAAGTCACCGTCTTTGACCTGGAAGCCGAAAACGGGGTCGTACACGTAATTGACGGGGTCCTGACGCCCCCGGTAACCACCGTGGCAGACATCATCACCGAAAGTGAAACACACGGCATCCTGCAGTTGGCACTGGAAGCTTCCAACCTCCTGCAAGCCCTGGAGGGCGAAGGCCCGTTTACCGTCTTTGCCCCGGATGATCCCGCCTTCGACGAACTTCCCGCGGGGCTGCTCGACGAGTTGATCGATGACCCGGAGGGGGAGCTCACCGACATCTTGCTATATCACGTGGTCGAAGGACATATCCTTGCCGAAGACCTGTCTGACGGCCAGCAGATCACCACCCTGCTCGGAGAAGAACTCACAGTCAGTATCAACGCGGATGGCGTATTCATTAATGAGGCAGCCGTCACCCTAGCCGACCTGGAAGCCGACAATGGTGTGGTGCACGCGATCAACCAGGTGCTCATTCCCGAAGCGGACGATGCCACCAGCGTGAAACAAGTTGCAGAAGCCCCGCTGCCGGTCAACCTGTATCCGAACCCGGCCAGGGACATCCTGACCCTGGACATCACACTGGCTGAGGCAGAAAATGTACGCATCACCATCCACTCCCTCATCGGCGAGACTGTTTCGGCACAGGACCTCGGCAAAATGCCGGCCGGAACGCACAGCATCACGCAGAACCTGGGAAGGTTATCGCCAGGCACGTATATCGTAAGTGTGCAAACCGGCAGCAACAGGGAAAACCGGAGGCTGCAGGTAGTACGATAGCCTCAAACTTCAAACCCATAACCCCTTAACCAATGAGTAAACCCAGCATCCTGCAAATGATCCGCGCTCCCTTCCTGAGCTCCATCATCGCGCCCCTGCTGGCCGGCACCCTGCTGGCTGTAAGTATCAATGAAGGCTTTCACCTGATAAACTTCCTGCTGATGCTGGTCATCGGTGTGGGCCTGCACGCCGCCGTAA
>PWLR01000190.1 GCA_003558435.1 Nitriliruptoraceae bacterium
CTCTCGTTCGGACACAGAACACTTTAACCGCAGATGGTACGGAACAGAACATCTACGAGAACGATGATACAGTACCGTTCGGAGTGCCACAGATTGCAATCGATTTATCGAACATGGATGCTGATGATACCGTGATAATCCGTGCTTATGCGAAGATAAATTCGGCTGGAGCATATAAACAGATTGGTACTGATGCAGAAAACACTTATTCCGGAGTTCAGGCAGCAGGAGAGCAACTGGCGTTCACGGATAGAATAATCAATCAGGAAGGATATAAGGTAACACTCGAACAGACAGCGAGTGGAGATGGTGGATTGAAAGGCTTCAATATAGAGATATATGAGGTGTGAACATGGAAGAAGATAATGAAGCGCTGATTGAACAGCTCAATGCGAGACGTGACGAGATAACATCTGACACCGACAAGTTCATCGTCGAGATACAAGACAAGCTGATGAAAAGCATCGAAGAGGTAGATGAACGCTTCGGAGAAAACCCAAATATCTCCATGTGGGAGCACCTGCAACATCTGCTCTGGCGTACTGAAGAATGTACTCAAGACGTGATAGATGAAGAACTGAACAGGATAGATGCGACCATTAAAAGTTTGGAGGAATGAACATGGTGAATGTCGAAATCTCAAATGTGACGGAATTACAGGCGATGGAAAACGACCTCGCTGGAGATTATGTTTTAGTGAACGACATCGACGCATCGGCGACGAGCGGATGGAACGATGGTGCAGGGTTCGACCCGATTGGCGATAGCACGAACAGATTCACAGGCACGTTCGATGGTCAGAGGTATACGATAAGCGATTTGTATATCAATAGACCGAGTACCGACCGCATCGGTCTTTTCGGAGATGTTGATGGAAATGTTGAGTCCGTTAAAATGATAGATGGAGAAATTACAGGTAAACACTATGTTGGATTATTAGGTGGTTTTATTGGTGGGCATTGTAATAATATAAAGGTATCTGGTATAGTGTCTGGTGAAGATGATGTTGGGGGGGTTGCTGGTAGATTCTCAAGGTATAGTACACATCGAAGGTTATATTCCGAAGTGAACGTATCTGGAAACGATAAAATAGGAGGGATTACGGGTTCGAATGGTCGTGGACGGATTATTGATTCGTATGCGACGGGAAATGTAAATGGTAACGAAGATGTAGGTGGTATAGTAGGGTATGCGACTAATTCATGGGATATAATAAGAAACACATACTCGATGGGAAATGTAACAGGAGTAAGCAATGTTGGTGCTTTAATCGGTCGGTTAGTTGATTCAGAGTTGGGATATTCCTTTGCCAATTCAGATATAAATCCATCTTTGGATTTAATCGGAAGTATCACTGGTAGCGCATCTGTTGTTGATTCGTCTTTAAAAACAACAGAAGAGATGCAATTTATAGGATTATATGTAGATGTGGATTGGAGTATAGAGCTTACTACCGACGAAACTATATTATATCCTCAACTGGGATGGGATGATGAGGGGGTAGATTCGACGTGGTATATATATCACTACCAATCTACTGCAATATATAACTGGCAGGATTTACATGCAATAAGATACGACCTTTCGGAAAACTATACGTTGATGAACGATTTAACTCCCGATACAGATTATTACGATGATTATAACAACGAAAGTACAAGTGGCTGGTTACCAATCGGGACGAATGCAAATAGGTTTGTTGGGACTCTTGATGGTGGAGGACACATAATTGAAGGACTTTTTATTAATAGGATTGGAGAACCGAACGGAGGGTTGTTTGGAGTCTTAGAAGGTTCTCATGTATTCGATTTATACTTAAAAGATGTAAATATAAATACTGGAGATGATGGAACGACCACTGGAACTGGAGGTGTTGTGGGGCGGATGGTAATCGGTACAATAGTGGAAAGATGTAGAGTAAGTGGAAGTATTGTAGGGGATGTAAATGTAGGTGGTATAGTAGGGTATGCATGGGGTGGCGACGGTTTCATATATAATTGTTATAATAACGCAAATATATCAGGCAATGAAAACGTAGGTGGAATCGCAGGGCGGTTTCGGAGAAGATGGATACAACAAACCTATTCGACCGGAACAATAAATGGAACTACTAATGTAGGGGCTTTAGTGGGACTATTAGATATTAGTACTGGTAGTAATATTACGCATTCGTTTTGGAATAAAACTCTATCGGGTGTAGAAGTTGCGGTTGGTGATACCGATGGTGTTACACCGATGACATTTGAAGTGTCTATTGAACAGATGACATCTTATGATGATATATATTTTGAATCATTTTACCAAAAATTTGATTTTTTGATAGACGAAATATGGAAACCGTCAATTTGGAATGATGACGGAACGGGTAATGTGGGTTATCCAGCGTTATCGTGGGAAACACCTATTGAACCAACTTTAAAATTATATGATAACACATATGATGGTATAAAATGGTATTCACATGAAGTTGATAACATAGAATTAAGAATAGATGGTGGCGATTGGATGGAAACCAGTTCACCATATTTACCTGATTTGAATGGTTTGGGGGATGAATATTTGATTGAAGTGAAAGGAACATCTATTGGTGGAGAAGTAACAGATACAAAAATGTTAGTTGGTAATTGGGATTATTATGAACCACCACATAAATCTACAATTGTAATAGAATCTGACGATGGCCCTGGCGATACAGTTTTTGAACAATTAGCACCTTTATTCGACTTTTATAACGAATCAGTTACAGTAATGGCTAATGTACTTTCATTGGGTACTACCACCGCCGAGATGATGCAAGAATTGGCAATAAATCACGATATTCAGGCACATTGTCCATATCACTATGGGAGGTCACCGAGGGATATACTAAGTATTGGTGATGATTATATAAATGTGAGTAGCCCAGTTAATTTTGCTATGATACAACATGCATTAGATGATGGTTATACTGGGGTGCATATTGAAATATTTGACGAAATAAACTCAGAGAAAAGATATGTGATAGATAGAGAGGATGATAATGGTATTAGTAAGATGATTTTAAATTCGTCATTAGAACATGAATACGGTGAAGATGCAAAGTATGTATTGACCGCAGATGAATTTGATAGAATTGCGCAGAGGGAAAAAAACAGATTTATCGGATTGGGATTGGACGAACCAAAACATTTTGCGTGGCCAGGTGGATATTCTTCGTCATTACCAGACCCGCAGTTAGACGTACAATTAGAACATTATCAAACAATAACGTGGCCAAGAATCGGGACGGCGAATGTATATACATCTCCGATGTCGAGGAAGATACAACGACACAATTATCTTGATGAACCTACCAATCATGAAGCAATCGATAACACATTATTACGTGTAAAAGAAGGAGGCGACCTTTTCTTTATGATAGGTCATGCCCCTTGGATGGATTATACAACAGTAGAATACATAATCCAGCAATGTCAAGCGATGGATATACAGATACTTACGAGGAATGAAGCATGGACGGAGTTCAGGTATAAAGTTTACGATGTATATCCAGCGAAGAATTTAGAATTACCGTCAGCGACCACTCCCACCCTCGAACTAAAGGTAAACGATTCGATGGAATCTACAGAGATAAAAGTGGACTTCTATAAAGCAGACGGAACATTCTTAGGGACTGATACCGTAGCACACGGAGGAGTTGCTACCTGTAATTGGGATGGAACAATCGATGCGGGATGTGTGTTTAAGTGGTATGCGGTAATATCGGCAAGTGAAGAGAAGCAAACTGAAGTGTTTATGTTCAACACAGGAGTACCTTATAAATATGTATCAGAAAGAAAATTATCTCGAAAATCTTTACGTTCACTATTAGGTATATGGAGGAAATAACATGGCTGGTGGAATAAAACACGGAAATAATTTAAGAGATGACCAAAAAAGATACTTCGGTAATAGCAGGGATTTCAGTTTTAGGTTTGATAGTGTAGAAGATAAAATGATTATCCGTGATGAAATAAACGATATTGATATAT
The DNA here is from genome assembly GCA_003558435.1 of Nitriliruptoraceae bacterium. GTDB lineage: Bacteria > Actinomycetota > Nitriliruptoria > Nitriliruptorales > Nitriliruptoraceae > PWLR01. Next base: position 4,011 of record PWLR01000190.1, read on the forward strand.
TAGAGATGAGTAAAGGTGCAGTGGCGGAATTTCTACCCGAAGACCATGATATTGTAACAAAGCATACCACGACAGAAAATGATACGGACAAAGTGCTTAAACCGAATGGTACGGGTGGTGTAAAATGGACAGATTTCGGTGCGTTGCCGTATTTTGAACAGGATGATACACCAGA
>PWLR01000086.1 GCA_003558435.1 Nitriliruptoraceae bacterium
GCCTCAGGCCAGCAACGGCGGCAGCTCGTGCAGCTGCGCGATGCGGTGGGTGGGGACCGGGTCGTGCGAGCCCGGAGCGGGGGTCCCGTCCGGCGCGAACCACACCGTGGCGAGCCCGAACGCCTCCGCGCCGGCGATGTCGGCCGACAGGCTGTCGCCCACCATCGTCACCGCGTCGCGCCGCGGGCCCCCCATCTGCTCGAAGGCTGCCCGGAAGATGGCGGCGTCGGGCTTGGCGGCCCCGACCTCGTCGGAGATGATCAGCACCTCGGCGGCATCGGCCAACGCCGAAGCCCGCAGCCGGGGCCGTTGCACGTCGGCGAGCCCGTTGGTCACGAACGCGATGCGGAACCGTGCCGAGAGCTGTTCGACCACCGCTGCCGCACCCGGGATCAACGGCGCCGCCGCCGCCAGGTGCACCAGGTAACGCTCCGACAGTGCGGCGAGGTCGATCTCGTCGTCGGTGTGAGCGGCGAGGGTCTCCGCCCAGCGTTCCAGGCGCAGCCGGGCCGGGGTGGTCTCCCGACGCTCCAACATCGCCCAGTGGCTCGCGTTGATCCGTCGGTAGTCGTCGAGGACCGCGTCGGTGACCGACACGCCGGCGTCGGCGAGGGTCGCGGAGACCGCCGTGGTCTCCGCGGCCGCGTAGTCGAACAGCGTCCCGTCGAGGTCGAACAGCACCCACCGGTCCCCCGTCACGGCCGCACCGCCGCGGGACGATGGCGCCCGAGGACCACCTCGACGGCCAGACACGCGTCCTCGACGTAGCCGAGGCCCCCGTCCGCGGCGATCGTGCGGGCCTCCCGGGAACGCACCCCCTGCTGGAGCCAGACGGCGCCCGCACCGACCGCCACCGCGTCGCGCGCGATCTGCGGCGCGTACTCGGCTCGGCGGAAGACGTCGACGAGGTCGATCGGGCCCTCGACCTCCTCGAGGTGGGCGAACGCCGGGATGCCGTGCACCGAGGCGAGGTTCGGGTTGACCGGGATCACCTCGTAACCCGCCGTGATCAACCGCCCGACCACGCCGTAGCTCGGGCGGCGGGGGTCGTCGGAGGCCCCCACCACCGCGATGCGACGGGTCCGTTCGAGGATGGCGGCGATGTCGGGGGGCACGGCTGCGGTCACCTCGAGGCCTTCGGGTGGGGGTCGCGACGGTCGGCGGCGAGGCTACGGTGTAGGGGCGGGGGCCGAGGACCACGCAGCGCCGCCGGAACCACGACGAACCACGATCATCCATGACGAGACGACGAGATCAGGAGTGCCGATGGCACGGGTCGGGATGCCCAGGAAGTTCGTGTTCGTCTGCATCAACGAGCGACCGCCCGAACACCCCCGGCCCTCGTGCATCCGCAACGGCAGCGCGGACATCTTCGAGGCCATCCGCGAGGAGACCGGGCGTCTGGGGCTCGTCGACGTGAAGGTGGTGGCGTCCGGTTGCCTGGAGCCGTGCATGGTCGGGCCGGCGATCTACGTGGCCCCCGACGACGTCTGGTACGGCGGGGTGACCGTCGAGACGTCACCACCATCTGCGAGCAGCACCTCGACGGTGACGAGCCGGTCGAGTTCCTCCGGATCGGCCGACCGGAGTTCGAACTGTCGCCCCTCGCCGGACGCAGCGACCTGCCACCGGGAGACATCCCGCCCGTCTGAGCATCCCGTGTGGCCGTTCGCTCGGCCGATGCTCGGCCGCCCGAACAGCTGGGCGGATGTCCATGTTCGTCTGCGCGCAGGGACCTTCGGCCATCGCCCACGATCTTGGTCGCCGGGTGGTGTTCCGTACCCTGCTAGATCGTCGCCGAAGGGCCACCTCGATCAGGTGCGCCCGCTGTCCCGGCGAGCCGTGGGCACGTCGTGCGGAGTGACCCACCACCTCGTGATCCGACCCCGGAGCCACCATGTCCCGTCCCGACCGCGTGTCCCAGAGCCGGCCGTCGGCCGATGCTCGCCGCCAGGGCGATGCATCCCCGGCCGACCACGGCCACGAGCTCCCCATCCTCGGCTACGACGCCCTGGAGTACTGGGTCGGCAACGCCAAACAGTCCGCCTACTACTACCGCGCGGTGTTCGGGTTCCGACTGGTCGCCTACGCCGGGCCGGAGACGGGGGTGCGCGACCGCGCCTCCTACGTGCTCGAACAGGGCGACATCCGTCTGGTGCTCAGCTCGGGGATGGATGCCGAACATCCGGTCGTGACCCACCATCGACGCCACGGTGACGGCGTTCGCGACGTCGCCTTCCGGGTGCCCGACACCGTGGAGGCCTTCGAGCTCGCGACCGAGCGTGGCGCGGTCCCCCTCGACGAGCCGACGGTGCTGGAGGACGAGCACGGCAAACTCGTCATCGCCTCCATCTCGGTGTTCGGCGACACGATCCACTCGTTCGTGCAGCGTGACGACTACAGCGGGATCTACCTGCCCGGGTACGTCGAGGTCGCACGCGACGAGATAGCCCGACCCACCGGCCTGCGCGCCATCGATCACGTGGTCGCCAACGTCGAACTCGGCGCGATGGACGACTGGGGGGCGTTCTACCAACGCATCCTCGGCTTCTCGCAGCTGCGGCACTTCGATGACGACGCCATCTCGACCGAGTACACCGCCCTGATGTCCAAGGTGCTCTCGAGCGGCGGGGGACGCATCAAGATCCCGATCAACGAGCCGGCCGTGGCCGCCAAACGCTCCCAGATCGACGAGTACCTGGACGCCTACGACGGTCCCGGCATCCAGCACCTCGCGCTCGCCACCGACGACATCGTGACCACGGTGCGCGAACTCCGTTCCCGGGGCCTCGGCTTCCTCGAGGTCCCGCGCGAGTACTACCGCGAGGCCAAGGACCGCGTCGGCGAGGTGGACGAGTCCTGGGGCGACCTGGCCGAACTCGGCATCCTGGTGGATCGGGACGAGGAGGGTTACCTCCTGCAGATCTTCACCGAACCCCTCCAGGACCGCCCGACGCTCTTCTACGAGATCATCCAGCGCCACGGTGCGACCGGGTTCGGGGTGGGCAACTTCCGAGCGTTGTTCGAGGCCATCGAGCGGGCCCAGGCCAAGCGGGGCAACCTCTGAGCGACCTCGCCTCGAACGCCCCGGGCGCGAGGGCGTGGCGATGGGCTGGGTGGACTGGCTGAGCTGGATGGGCTGAGGGGGCACACGTGAGCGCGACGACGGACAGGGCGACGCCGATGGCACTGATCATGGTCCGGGCGCTGGCGGCCTTCGGGACCGCAGCGATGGCCGCGGCCATCGTCGGGGCTTTCTCGGTCGCGTCGTTGACCGAGGAGGGTGGCGCGCTGGTCGCCTTGAGCTGGGGCCGGGTGACGTTGATCGACATCTACCTCGCCTTCGTGTTCGGCTGGCTGTGGGTGGCGTGGCGTGAACGCTCGACCTGGCGATCGGTGCTGTGGCTGCTCGCGACGCTGGTGACGGGCAGTCTGGCGCTGTTCGGCTACCTGCTCGGGGCATCCGTGCGCGCGACGACGATCGACGAGCTGGTGCTCGGGCCCCGTCGCACCGCCCACGGTCGCTAGGGTCCCCCCGGCTCGACTCCCTCGGTGGTGAGGACGACAAGGTGGACACAACCCCTTCGACACGCGTGTCCTGGGACGAGTACTTCCTCGAGTTGGCGCGTGCGACGTCGACCCGGGCGACGTGCTCGCGCCGGCGGCACGGCGCGGTCATCGTCAAGGGGCGTCGTATCGTCGCCACGGGCTACAACGGCGGGCCGTCGGGGACGCTGCACTGCGACGAGGGCGGTTGCCCTCGGGCCGCGTCCACCGCACCGCAGGGCCAGGACTACGAACGCTGCATCGCGATCCACGCCGAGGCCAACGCGCTGCTGTTCTCCTCCCCCGAGGAACGCGACGGTGCCGCGCTGTACTGCACCGGCGCCCCCTGTTTCGGGTGCGCGAAGCTGATCGCCAACTCCGGGGTCAAGGAGGTCGTCGCGGCCAGCGGGCGGTACGACGGCTGGGACGAGGTCCGCGACTTCATGCGTCAGGCCGGGGTCCGCGTGCGCCTGCTCGATGGCCTCGAGGGCGTTCCGAGCCTCGATCTGTAGGCCCAGACCTGCTGTTGGCGGGCGGCGGGGTTCCGTGGGCCGTCCCGCCGGCTGACCGGCGAAAGCGCCCCCGCCCCCGCGCCCGGGCCCGGGCCCGGGCCTGGAAGCCTGCAGCCGTCGTGCGCCGACCCGGTGGGAACGTGGGAAAAGTCCCCGGAACTGAAGCGTCCCTCCGGTGGGAGAACCGGAGGGACGGGAGGCTCGGGATGCGTGGAGCCCACGGGAGCGGATGGGGAGAGCATCCGTTCGAGCGGTGGGAGCCGCTTATGGGAGAGAGAGTGTGGACTCTGCTTGTCCCGAGCGGCGCACGGTCCCCGAATGGGAGAGGTGGGGTCCGTGCGCAATCTTCAGTTTTTGGGTGGTACGCGGTGCGGGAGCCGGAGAGAACCTCCGGCCGGAACCGCGGATCCGGTACCCAGACTTTCCGTCTCGGTCCTGGGAGAGGAACCGTTTCGGTTGGCCTGTGAGTGGTACGTTACCACCTAGATTCTTCCGGTCCAACTCCTACACCCCCTCATTTTGGACTGCTATTGGGCGATCCAATCCGCGAAAGTGGTCCGCATCTCGCGGGCCTCCTCGTCGATGCGTTGGATGGAGACGGACCGCTGTACCGCCTGCTGGCCGATGCGCTCAAGCGCGCCATCGACCGCGGCGAGATCCCGCTCGGCACGGTGTTACCGCCCGAACGCTCCCTGGCCCGCTCGTTGTCGGTCAGCCGCGCCACGGTCGTCTCGGCCTACGACCGGCTGAAGGGCGAGCGCTGGCTCGACAGCCGTCAGGGATCGGGAACCTGGGTACGGGCCCCCGACGCCACCGAGGGGCCGACCACGGTGGACGCCATCTCCACCGCCCGGCTGTTCCTCTCCGATAGCGGCCAGGAGCAGAAGAGCGGCCCCGGCGAGTCGCCCGTGGGCGATCAGGACGTGCTGGATCTGTCGGTCGCCGCCGTGACGGCCACCCCGACGGTCAACCGCGTGCTGGCCTCGCTCACCCTCGAGGAGATCCAGTCGCTCACCGACCACCACGGCTACCTCCCCCAGGGCCTGCGGGCGTTGCGCCAGCAGATCGCCGACCGGTTCACCTCGGCCGGTCTCCCGACCGGGCACGACCACGTGGTGATCACCACCGGCGCCCACCAGGCCATCTCGCTCATCGGCCGACAGACCCTGCAGCCGGGTGACACGGTGCTGGTCGAGAGCCCGACCTTCCCCGGGGCGTTGGACGTGTTCCGTCGCTTCGGCGCACGGATGGTCCCGTGGCCCATGGACGAGGACGGCGTGCGCACCGACGTCCTCGAGGACCTGCTGATCCGGACCCAGCCGAAGCTGATGTACCTCTCCCCGCACTTCCACAACCCCACCGGCGCGATCGTCCCGCTCGAGCGACGTCGGGAGATCGCTCGGCTCGCCGGCGAGCACGACGTCGTCGTGCTCGAGGACCAGGCGATGGGCGACGTCAACATCGACGCCGTGGATCCGCCGCCCTCGATCGCCTCGTTCGATCCCACGGTGAACGTGCACACGATCGGATCGACCGCCAAGCTGTTCTGGGCGGGCCTGCGGGTCGGGTGGGTGCGCTCGCCCGACGACTGGGCGGTGCGGATGCTGGCGACCAAGACCGTGGCCGACCTCGGCACCCCGCTGGTCAGCCAACTCCTGGCGCTCAAGCTGCTGCGCGTCCGCGAGCAGGTGCTCCGCGAGCGTCAGACTGAGCTGCGCAGCAGCCGCGACCTCGTCTGCTCGCTGCTGAACGAACACCTACCGACCTGGGAGTGGCGACGCCCCGCCGGGGGGTTGTCGATATGGGCACGGCTGCCGCAGGGCAACGCCGACGAACTCGCCGAGGTCGCCATGCGCAACGGGGTCGCGATCGTCCCCGGACCGTCCCTGTCGGTCGACGAGGGCAACCGGCGGTCGGTCCGCATCGTGTTCGCCCGTCCCGAGCCGGTACTGGTCGAAGGGTTGCGACGCCTCACCGCGGCGTGGGCCAGCTACGCCCCCACCACCGACCGCTCCGCGGCACGCCTGCTGGTCTGACGCCGGCCGGGCCGAGCGCGCTCAGACGTTGCGCTCGATGACCTGCAGGACCAGCCCGACGGCCAACAGGAACACCAGCAGTCCGGCCCCGAGCTTGACCATGAACACGATCTCGCGGCCGACCCCGTGAACGATCGGCAGCGGTCGCAGCGGGCGTCCGCACGAGCAGTCGCCGTCGTCGTCGAGGTAGGTGTGGTGACGCTCCTCACAGGCGAACCGCGGCCGGTGCTCGAGGTCGTAGCCGCAGGCCGTACACACCTCGGAGCCGCGCTCGGGACGTGATCGACACCGGGGACACTGTCGCGCCTGCAACCGGTCGACGGCCACGAAGCCGACGGCCAGTCCGAGCAGGCCCCCGTAGACCAGCGCCGCCGAGACCACCTCCCCCGCGTCCGCCCCGGTCACCGCCGCGATCGGCGCCAGGACCGCCAGTGCCAGCGCGATCGGCGCCAGCGCGAGCAGCCCGGTCAGGCGCTTCTCCCGGAAGCTCAGCGGCGCCGCACGGCGCACCGGCGTCGGTCCCTGCTGGGCCTCGACCCACTCGCCGTCGGTCACGGGCACCTCATCGTCCGGGGTCGTCGGGACCTGGGATCGTCGTGGCCCGGGGCCGTCGGGGCCCGGGATCGTCGTGGTGGGTCGGCCCGGGGGCGGGTTGCCACGCCCCCGGCGCAACGGACCGCGACGTTCGGACTCGGCCGGGGAGGGTACGGGTCGGACTCGAAGGGGCGAAGCACGGCGTCCCATGGGGTGGAGCACGGCTCCGAGCGGTACACCCCGGTGCCGAGCGCCTACGCTGCCGCCCGGATCAGCAGTTCCGGCGCACCTTGGGAGGCAGTGACGTGGGCAACGACCTGGACACCGAGGCGGGGGTCACCAGCACGCTCGACGAGCATGGGGTGTTGAGCGTCACGCTCGACGATGGGAACAAGAACGCCTTGACCCCGGAGGTCTTCGAGGCGCTGATCGCCGCACTGGATGCCGACACCGGCGCGCGTGCCGTGGTGGTGACGGGCCGACCCGGGATCCTCACTGCCGGTCTCGACATCAAGTGGATGGCCGCCAACGGCCGTGACGGCGTGGAACACCTGCTGGTCCGCTTCGGTGAGTGCCTGATGCGGTGGTGGACGGACCCGAGGCCGACGGTGTGCGCCGCGACCGGGCACGCCATCGCCGCCGGCACGATGCTCGCGATGGCCTGCGATCACGCTGTGGCCGACCGCGACGGGTTCTGGGGTCTGACCGAGACACGGATCGATTTCGAGATCCCGGACTTCGGCCTGGCGCTCGCGCGCGCGAACGTCCGCGCCGACCGTCTCGAGGACCTGCTGTTGCCGGGTGAGCGCATCACCGCGACCCAAGCGGTCGACGCCGGCTTCGCCGACGTGGCCGTGGCGCCGGATGAGGTCGTGGACGTGGCCCACCGGCGTGCCCGCGAGCTGGCCGAACTTCCCGCTCGCGCCTACGCCGGGACCAAGTCCCGGCTCCGGGGTGAGGCGGCCGAGGCGGTCCTCGGTGGGCTGCGCGCCGACATCGCACTACTGACCGCCCACCTCGCATGACGGCCAGCCGTCACAGCCGCGTCCGCCACGGCCCCGTGCGTTGCGGTGGCGTGGGCACCTTCGCCGGTCAGCCGGCGGGACTGCCCGCACGGCCGATCAACCGGTCCGAAGACCCGCAGGAGAGGACAGCTCGTGGCTGAGGTGCATTGGCGTGAGTTGAAGCGTGAGGTGGTGGATTCCGGGTTGTGTACGGGATGTGCGGCGTGTGTGATGGCGTGTCCGCGTGACGTGCTCGGCTACGGCGACGACTACTTCCCGGTGCAGATCGGGGAGGGCATGGCCCACGATCAGTGCGTGATCGGGGACCGGGGCTGCGACATCTGTACCCGGGCGTGTCCGCGGTTCCGTGACTGGGAGTCCGATCTCGACGAGGCGCTGTTCGGCCGTGTCCGTGAGCGCGATGAGGTCTACGGCCAGGTGCGCTCGATCCTGTTGGTGCGCGCCACCGACGCCGGGGTCGCCGAGGTCGGTCAGGACGGCGGGTTGGTGTCCGCCCTGTTGGTCTGGGGTCTACAGACCGGCCGGATCGACGGGGCGTTGTCGTCGGTGATCGTCGATGGCGGTCGTGGGCCGTTCGACGCCGAACCGGCGCTGGTGACCACCCGTGAGCAGGTGCTGGCCACCGCCGGGTCCCGTTACACCTACTCGGCCAACCCGCTGGCGATGGCGCAGGCCGAGGAGGAGAAGCTCAAGCAGCTCGCGCTGGTGGGCATGTCGTGCCAGGCCTCGATCAACGGTTCGCTGCCGGCCCGCAAGGTCAACAAGTACGACCGCAAGATCGCGTTGACCATCGGGCTGCTCTGCTCCAAGACCTTCACCTACGAGGGTCAGAAACAGGTGCTGGCCGATCACGACATCGACATCACCGATGTCGTCAAGATCAACATCAAGGGCCGCTACCAGGTGTGGACCGGCGATGGCGGCTACCACGAGATCCCGCTGAAGCTGTTCCACCCCCACACCCGCGAGGGCTGCAAGCTGTGTCCGGACTTCGCCGCGCAGCATGCGGACATCTCCACCGGCGGGATCGGCGCGGACGACAACTGGACGCTCACCCTGATCCGCACCGCCCGCGGTGAGGAGTGGATGAAGGGCCTCATCGACGCCGGGCTCATCGAGGCCCGCCCCGGCGAGGACGACCAGGTCGCCATGAGCCTGCTGACCAAGCTGTCCACCATCTCCCGCAAACGCTGGCCGGGCGACGCGCTCCCGACCCGGGCCGGTCTACCGGGTCTGCTCCCCATCGTGACCTGACAGGCTCGGGCACGACACCGACCCTCGACCGCAACGACGACAGGAGATCAAGGTGGGCTTTCTGGTGAGGAAGTTGGCCGCAGCCGGAGCCGCGGCGGGTGCCGCGGTCGCCGCGCGTAGGGCCGTGGAGATCGGTTGGACGATGGTTCGTGGCGAGGAGCCACCGACGGCAGCCGACGTGACCAGCGACACGGAACTCCGCGACCTGCTGCTGTGGTCGGTGGTGGTGGTCGGCGCCGTCGCCGTCGCACGTTCCGTGGCCGCCGGCGCCACCGTGAGCCTGCTCAGCCCCAAGGACGAGCAGGAAGACGAGTAGTCCGGCCCGGACACGGCGGATCCGGTAGCCCGGGGCCGGCGGATCCGGTCGGGCAGATCAGGTCACCAAGATCAGGTCAGCCGGACCGGGTCAGCCATGGATCGGCAGCCCGCCCGGTCCACCGATCGACGCCTCGGTCGGCGGCGTCCCCTCGGGACGCTGCCACGTGATGCGGACCTCCATCGCCCCGTGCTCGTCGGGTTCCGGGTGCTCGAGCGCCAGGCGGACCAGGCCACTGCCCCGGTAGACGGCCAGCTCGCTGGGCGCCTGCACCCACGGCGGACCTTGCCAAGCACGGGCGATGTCGGTGTCCGTGGCGACCAGCGTGACCACCACCACGACCCCCTTGGGGGCAGCCAGGCGTCCGATCGCATCCATCGCCGCATCGCGCACGACCCCCGGCAACGACTGGACCGTACGGACCTCGATGACCAGGTCGAAGGCGCCCAGCAGCTCGTCCGGCAACTCGAGGACGTCCTCGACCCGCCACGAGATGTCGAGGTCGGCGAACCGCCGCTGCGCCCAGGCCACCGCGGTGGGTGATACGTCGAAGGCCGTCACCTCGTAGCCGCGGCGGGCGAGTTCGGCCGCATCGTCGCCCAACCCGCAGCCCACCACCACGGCCCGGGAGCCCGACGGGGTCGCCACCGGGTCGTCGAGCCAGTCGGTCACGTAGGGGTGGGGCACCGAACCGGCCCACGGCACGGCGTCGGCGTCGTCGCCAGCACCCGCGTACAACGGTTCGAACCAGCCGGTGGGGTCACCCGCGCCGAGGTGTTGGTCCACCAGTGCCCGCACATCCGGTGGGCGCCGACGCCGTCGAAAGCCCTGCCGAGCCACAGCCCGTCCGGTCAGGTCGCGGACGGGATCTCGTACGAGGCGACCTTCGGGTGGTCGGCCTTGCTGTTGCCGACCGCTTCCGCGCCGCCGGGCGAGCCCAGGCCCGTGACCGAACCCTCGAAGTACTCCGCGTTGATGGCGGTGAACTCGCTCCACTCCGGCGGGACGTCATCGGCGTAGAAGATGGCCTCGACCGGACAGGCGGGCTCGCATGCGGCGCAGTCGATGCACTCGGCGGGGTGGATGTAGAGCATCCGGTCGCCCTCGTAGATGCAATCGACCGGGCACTCCTGCACGCAGGCGGTGTCCTTGACGTCCATGCACGGTTCAGCGATGACGTAGGTCACGAACACACCCTCCTGAAGCGAGTAGAAGCGCCAGTCTAACGCCCGAGCCGCACCCTGCGTTGCGGGCACCCGTCGGGCGCGGCATCGAACCTCGAGGACAGCCCGTGAGGCCGAAGCGCGTGAGGCTGAGGCGCGTGAGGCTGAGGCGCGTGAGTTCCGCCTCGCCTCGATGAGGTGTCCGCCGGCGGACGGTCGTATCGGTGATGTCGGCGATATCCCGGCACGCTGACATCAGCCTGTCCGGTGCCGCGGATATCCGAGGCACCGAGTCGGGCGACGGGCTCAGGCGTCCCAGTCGGCGACGGTCGGGTGGTCGGTCCCCGACGATCCCACGGCTGCGGCTCCGCCGGGCGAACCGAGACCGGTCACGGAGTCCTCGAAGTACTCCGCGTTGATCGGCGTGAACTCTTTCCACTCGTCCGGCACGTCGTCCTCGTAGAAGATGGCTTCGACGGGACAGACGGGCTCGCACGCTCCGCAGTCGATGCACTCCGTGGGGTGGATGTAGAGCATCCGCTCACCCTCGTAGATGCAGTCGACGGGGCATTCCTCGACGCAGGCCTTGTCCTTCACATCGATGCACGGCTCGGCGATGGTGTACGTCAAGGCGTCGACCTCCTGGTGGTGACGGTTCCGGCGCGGCGCCGCGCCTATGGTGGCTGTCGTGCGGTCACACGGTTCGTGCTCTTACGGTTCGTGGCACGCCACTGTAGAGGACGCCCCCGGTTGTCGTGAGCGCCGAAGGTCACAGGATCCCCACCGACGGTCGGCACGATCATGGGCCGACGGCCTCCGCCGTGATGGGTGCCCTAAGCTCGTCCGCGAACGGGCCGCAACTAGACCCGTCCGCGCCACCCCGGCCCGCCGCACACGAAGCCACAGGAGATGACGCGCGCATGCCCGAGCCCCGTCCGCGCCGCCGTCGCAGCTTCCGCTGGGGTTTCCGTCGCCGCGCGGTGACAGCGCGACCGCTCCCCCCGGGCGAGCTCGTCGAACCCACCACCGAGAGCCCGTCACCGGAGCTCCCGCGCCCGGCCGCGGGCGGTTCGCCGTTCGAACCACCACCGTTGGACGGCGCCGCTGCCACCTCGGCGGGTCTCCCGACGACCGTGACCTCCGCATCCTCCGGGCCGGTCATCGCGACCGAGCCCCTCGACGCCGATCTGCCCCCGGCCCCGGTGCTACCTCAACCCACCACCGCGCCGACGCCTCAGGCGCGCCCGGCCCTGCCCGACATCCACGACGAGGTCGTCCCCGGGACCCCTCCCGAGCGTGAGCCCCACCCTCGTCAGCGCACCCTCGGCATCCTCGACGTCCACCCCGGCGATCCCGACGAGGTGCGCTACCTCAACCGCGAGTTGTCGTGGGTCCAGTTCAACGAACGGGTGCTGGCGCTGGCCGAGGACCCGGAACTCGAGCTGCTGGAACGGGCCAAGTTCCTGGCCATCTTCCAGACCAACCTCGACGAGTTCTTCCAGGTCCGCGTCGCCGGCCTCAAGGAGCAGGTCGCCGCCGAGGTCGCCGGACTCAACGCCGATGCGATCTCCCCGGCGGATCAGCTCGCCGCGATCGACGATCTGGTCACCACCCTCTCCGAGCGTCACTCGACGATCTTCCGCCGGGACCTCGCGCCCGGGTTGGCCGATGCCGGCGTGCGCTTCTCCGACTGGTCGGATCTCGACGGCGACGACCGTGCGCACCTCGTCCACATATTCGAGGAGCGGATCTTTCCGGTCCTGACCCCGCTGGCGGTCGACCCGGCCCATCCCTTCCCGTACATCTCCGATCTGTCGATGAACCTCGCGGTGCTGGTCCGCGACCCCAAGTCCGAGACCACCCGCTTCGCCCGGGTCAAGGTCCCGCCGGTGCTCCCGAGGTTCCTCGTGATGCCCGACGGTGAACGCTTCCTGCCGCTGGAGCAGGTCATCGCCGCCCACCTCGACCGACTGTTCCCCGGCCTCGAGGTGGTCGAGCACCACGTGTTCCGCGTCACCCGCAACGCCGACTTCGAGATCGAGGAGGAGGAGGCCGACGACCTGCTCCAGGCGATCGAGTCGGAGCTGACCCGTCGCCGGTTCGGTCGGGTGGTCCGCCTGGAGGTGGAGCCGGACATGACCGACACGGCGCTGGCGCTGCTGGTCCGTGAGCTCGACATCGCACCGGACGACGTGATCGAGCTGTCCGGGCCGCTCGATCTGTCCGGTCTGTGGACCCTCTACGAGCTGGACCGGCCCGACCTCAAGCAGCCGGCCTTCGTCCCGACGACCCAGCCCCGGCTGACCCCGCCGAGCGGTGACGAGCTGGACATCTTCGCGACCATCCGTCAGGGCGACCTGCTCGTGCAGCACCCCTACGACTCGTTCACCACCTCGGTGCAGGCGTTCGTCGAGGCGGCAGCCAAGGACCCCGACGTCCTGGCCATCAAACAGACCCTCTACCGCACCTCCGGTCCCGGCAGCCCCATCATCCGGGCCCTGTTGGACGCCGCCGAGGAGGGCAAGCAGGTCGTGGCGCTCGTCGAACTCAAGGCACGGTTCGACGAGGAGGCCAACATCGAGTGGGCCCGAGCGCTGGAGGAAGCCGGCGTCCACGTCGCCTACGGGGTCGTGGGTCTGAAGACCCACACCAAGATCGCGCTCGTGGTCCGCAGCGAATCCGGTCGGGTGCGCCGGTACGCCCACATCGGCACCGGCAACTACAACGACAAGACGGCACGGATCTACGAGGACGTCGGCTTGCTCACCGCCGACCCCGACCTCGGCGCGGACCTGAGCGATCTGTTCAACGTGCTGACCGGCTACTCGCGACAGTCGGACTACCGCAAGCTGGTGGTGGCCCCCACGAGCTTCCGGCCCCGGATGATCGAGTTGATCGAGCGCGAGGCGGAAGCAGACGACGGCCATATCGTGGCCAAGATGAACAGCCTCGTGGACCCAGAGATCATCGACGCGCTGTACGCGGCGTCGCAGGTCGGGACCCCGATCGAACTGCTCGTGCGCGGGATCTGCTGCCTGCGTCCCGGCCTCGAAGGGCTGTCGGAGACCATCACGGTGCGCTCGGTGGTCGGCCGCTACCTCGAGCACTCGCGCATCTACCGCTTCGGCAGTGAGGCCCGCGGCCGCGACTATCTGATCGGCTCCGGTGACTGGATGCCGCGCAACCTCAGCCGCCGGGTGGAGGCGATCACCCCGGTGGAGGACGAGCTGCTCAAGGCCCGGCTGGAGGAGGCGTTGCAGGTCGGACTCACCGATGACCTGCTGGCGTGGGAGTTGGGCGCGGACGCGGTGTGGTCACGCGTGCCGACCACCGTCGGCATCGACAGCCACCTCACGCTGCAACGTCGTGCCCAGCTGCGAGGTTCACGATGACCGGGGCGGCGGGCGGGAAGCACAGCGCGGCGGACGGGAAGCACAGCGCGGCGGACGGGAAGCACAGCGCGGCGGAAGAGATGATCGAGGCCGCGGGCGGGGTCGTGCTCCGGGGCGACGGTGACGACCGCGAGGTCCTGGTCGTGCACCGCATCCGCCGCTTGGACTGGTCGCTGCCGAAGGGCAAGCTCGATCCCGGCGAGCGAGCCGAGGACGCCGCCATCCGCGAGGTCGAGGAGGAGACCGGCGTGCACGCCGAGCTCGGTCCGGAACTGCCTGACGTGCACTATCGGCTGCCCAAGGGCCCCAAACACGTGCGATGGTTCCGGATGACGCCGGTGAGCGGTGAACCTCATGACCGTCCACCGGATGAGGAAGTGGATGTCGCCCGGTGGGTACCGGTCGGCGAGGCGTTCGAGTTGCTCACCTACGATCACGACATCGCCCTGCTGCGCCACACCCTCGACGGAGAACACGCATGAGCCTGCTGATGGTGCGCCATGCCGATGCCGGTGACCGAGCTGCATGGACCGGCGATGACCGACGACGGCCGTTGTCGGCGACCGGGCGCCGCCAGGCGGAGGCGCTGGTCGAGCAGTACGCCGATCGCGACCTGCAACGAATCCTGTCGGGCCCGGCGCTTCGCTGCACGGCCACGGTGGAGCCGGTGGCCACGGCCCGAGGACTCGAGGTCGAGGAGCACGAGGCGCTGGCCGAAGGCGCCCCGTTCGATCAGGTCGACCGGTTGCTACGCGAACTGGCGGAGACCGACACCGATGCGGTGCTGTGCAGCCACGCCGACGTGATCGGCTCGATCGTCACGGCCCTGCGTCATCGCGAGGTCAACCTCGGCGACGCCCCGAGCGCCCGCAAGGCCGCGACCTGGATCGTCGACACCTGGCCGGACGCCGGTCGGGTCGAGCTGCTGCCCAATCCGGATCCCGCCTGATGCGTTCGGCCATCCTCGATCTGGGGAGCAACTCCTTCCATGTCCTGGTCGCGGAACTCGAGGGGCGCTCGATCACCCCGGTCCTGCGCGAACGCGAGATGCTCCACCTCGGCCGGAGCGTGGCGAAGCACGGGGGACGCATCCCCGACGAGGCGCGTGAGCGGGCCATCGCGACGGTCGCGCACCTGATGGAGCTCGCGCGACGCAACGGTGCGGAGGAGTCGATCGCGGTGGCCACCGCGGCGCTGCGCGACGCCAACAACGGTCCGGAGGTGCTCGCCGCACTCTCCGAGGCCGCCGGGATCGGGATCCGTGTCCTGGACGGGCTCGAGGAGGCGCGTCTGGCCTACCTCGGGGTCCGAGCATCCATCGCGGTGCGAGCGAACCCGGTGCTGATGTTCGACCTCGGCGGCGGCTCGCTCGAGCTCGCCATCGGTGTCAGCGATCAGGTCGTGTGGTCGGCCTCGACCCGGATGGGTGCCAGCGGCCTGTCCGCGACCGTCGGTGCCGGCGCCCTGAAGAAGAAGGAACGCCGGGCGCTGATCGAACGCATCGACGAGGAGATCGATCCGTTGATCGACGCGGTCCGTTCGAACAGCCCGAAGACCGCCATCGCGGTCGGTGGCACCGTGCGGGCGCTCGGTCGCATCGTCGCAGCACGACGCGGGACATGGATGCCGGCGACCCTCAACCAGTTCGAGGTTGACACCTCCGAGCTGGCCGCGATCCGCGACGACCTCGTCGTGATGGACCTCGACGAGCGGATGGCCGTTCCCGGCATGAAGGACCGTCGGGCCGACCATGTCCACATCGCGGCGATCGTGCTGGCTCGCGTGTTCGAACGTCTCCATGTCGAGCACGTGACCATCAGTGACTGGGGCTTGCGCGAGGGACTGCTGCTGGACGCCCACGGCGTGACCACACCCATCACCGCCGCCCAGCTCCGGCTCGCCGAGGTCGAACGGATCCGGCGGGGCTTCGTCCCCACCGATCCGCACCCCGTCCACGTGGCCGGCCTGGCACGGCAGCTGTTCGACCGCACCGCGGCCATCCACGAACTGGCCGACGAGGATCGCGAACTGCTCGACCACGCGGCGAGGTTGCACGCCATCGGCGAGATGCTGGCGTTGCGCCGTCAGCACATCCACGGCGCCTACCTGGTCGAGAACTCGGAGTTGCGGGGGTTCTCGCCCGTCGACGCGGCGATCCTGACCACGTTGGTGCGCTTCCACCGCTCGCAGGGCATCGATCACCGGTTCCCGGCCTACGCCACCCTCTCCGGCGATGACCGACGACGTGCCGACCGCCTGCTGCCACTGCTCCAGGCCGCCGACGGCTTCGACCGTGCGCACGACCAGGCGGTGACCGGTGTCGAGGTGTTCCTGGGCGACGGGAAGGTCGAGTTCCGGCTCAGGGGAGGCGATCTGCACACGACCCGCAGCGAACTCAGCCGCAAGATGTCGCTGTTCGAGCGCACCTTCGGTGTCGAGGTCCTGGTCTCGCGCGGCGAGGGTTCGTGAGCTCCGGCGGACCCGAGGTCGGCCGGCTACGGGCGCGCTACGTCCAACGGGTGACGGCCGAACACCTCCGTCAGCGGGTGTCGGTCCGCCACCTCGTCGATGATCCCGATCGGGGACCGCTGCCGACCGATGTGGTCGGTCGGCTGCTGGGGTTCGACGACGACACGTTGGTGATCATCGATCGTGCCGGACGGCTGCACGTAGTGGATGCCGCCACCGTCATCGCCTCGCGGGTCGTACCCGAACACCCTCGCCTGCCCGCAGAACCGGACGTCGGAACCGAACAGCACCCGGTGCTGCGTCGCGCATCACGGGTGTTGCTGCTGGACCCCGACGACCGTGTGCTGCTGATCTCCCACGCGCCAGACGCCCGGCGGAGGGTGTGGACCGCCCCGGGAGGCGGCCTGGAGCCCGACGAGGAGCCGGTCGAGGGCGCCCGGCGGGAACTGCGCGAGGAACTCGGCATCGTGCCGGACATCGGCCCGTGGATCTGGCGGCGCCGGGTGACGTTCGTGTTCCGTGACGTGTGGATCGACCAGGACGAACGGTGGTTCCTCGCTCGGCTCGACCGCCCGGATGCGCTCGACGAGGCACCGCTCGACGACGCGGGGGCGATCGAGGTCGGCTGGTGGTCCGTGGAGCAACTGCGCTCCACGGAGGCGTCCATCGCCCCGGCAGCGCTGGCCGAGCACCTCGCGCAACTGCTGCGCGACGGTCCGCCGGACGATCCGGTCGATGTCGGCCGCTGACCGGGTCACCGGGCGGGGCGATGACCGGGTCACCGGGCGGGCCACTGACCGTGCGCTGCGTCGGTCGCCTGCGGGTGCCCATCGGCAGTGGTCAGCTCAGGTGACGGATCACCACCAGGTGCGCGACGGTGGCGTCCCGGAACCACGGCTCCCGCCGATCCTTGCCCGGCGGGTCGTATTCGTCGTGGAACCGCGACAGGGCAGCGAGCCGGTCCGGGTCCTGATGCGCCAGGAACGCCGCCCGCGTCAACCACGCGTTCCCCCCGATCCGCAGGACCGCCCGTTCCTCGGCCTGCAGGTTGAGGAACCACTGCGTCAGTCCCCCAGAACCCGACATCAGGTAGGCGCCGCCCTCGGCGGGCACGAACCACAGTTCGGCCGTGTGGCGGCGCGCGGTGACCCGCCCCTCGGTGGTCAACAGGCAGTAGCGCTCGGTTGCGAGGTCTTCCGGGAGGCGCGCATCCTCGACGGCACCGGTCAGCTCAGGCATGGGTCACGTCGGCAGCTGGCCGAGTTCGTGGACCATGACCCGGTTCGTGCCGCCGTGCCCGCCGGGGATCCCGGAGACGATCACGACCCGGTCGCCGCGCTGGCCGTAGCCCTGCTCCAGGCAGACCTCGTCCGCGGCGACGATCAGCGCGTTCGACTGATCCTTCTCCGCGACCTTCCACCCCAGCACCCCCCACATCATCGGCAGGCGGTTGAGGGTGCGTTCCTCGGACGAGAACCCGATGACCGGTTGCTTCGGGCGGAACTTCGAGACCAGCTGGATCGAGGCACCGGAGAAGCTGAACACCAGGATGGCTTTCGCATCGACGTCGTCGGCGATCTGCACGCTGGCCTTCGCGACGACGCGACCGAGGATGTTGCCCGTCAGTGGTGCGATCGGGTTGACCCGTTCCGCCGCGGATTCCGCGACTTCGATGATGCGGGCCATGGTGCGGACCGCCTCGACCGGATAGCTGCCGGCGGCGGTCTCGCCCGAGAGCATGACCGCATCGGTGCCGTCGAAGATCGCGTTGGCGACGTCGGAGGCTTCCGCACGCGTCGGCCGCGGACTGCGGATCATCGAGTCCAGCATCTCGGTCGCGGTGATGACCGGGCGACTGTGCTGGTTGGCGAGATCGATCATCTCCTTCTGGATGGCCGGTACCCGTTCCGGTCCGACCTCGACGCCGAGGTCGCCGCGCGCGACCATGATCGCGTCCGTGACGGCGATGATCTCCTCGAGGTTGTCGACCGCCTCGGGACGCTCCAACTTCGAGACCAGCGGCTGTTGGCCACCCAGGGACCTGATGAGGTCCTGGACCTCGGTGACGTCGCTGGCGGTGCGCACGAACGACATCGCGATCCAGTCGACGCCGATGTCGACCATCGTGGCCACGTCCTCGCGGTCCTTGTCGGTCATGCTCTTGGCGGAGACATCGACACCGGGCAGGTTGACGCCCTTGCGCGACTTCGCCGGCCCGCCGGCGATGACACGGGCGTTGACGCGCTCACCCTCGACCGACGAGACGACCAGTCGGAGCAGTCCGTCGTCCAGCAGGATCACGGCACCCGGTTCGACATCGGTGGCGAGGTGTTCGTAGACCACCGGGAGGACCGGGACGCCGTCCTCCTCGTGACGGTCGAGGGTCTCGGTGCCGGAGACCAGGATGACCTCACCGCCGGAGACGAGCTCGATGGCGGGATCCGGAACCATGCCCAGGCGGATCTTCGGGCCCTGGAGGTCACCGAGACTCCCGAAGCGACGGCCGAGGTCCTCGCCGATGTTGCGCACCAGGTCGAGGCGTTGGCGGTGCTCCTCCTTGGTCCCGTGGGAGAAGTTCAAACGCACCACGTCGATACCGGCGGCCAACGCGGCACGCAACCGGTCCGGATCGTCGAGGGCTGGACCGAGAGTGGCAACGATCTTGGCACGACGCAACGGAGGACCTCACAGGGTGGAGCGTGGGCGGCATTCCACCGCGACGACCGCTCGGCCGCGCGCTGTGGAGCATCGGCGAACGGCCGACGCTCCGCAGCGTAGGTTGCCTGGTCGCCGAATGGCAGCGCCGGGCGCACAGGCGCGACGAGCGTCGGCTTTCGCGCGCCCTCGCCCCTTCGCCTGACCCCGGCCATGGCAGGGCTCGGGGGCAGGGGTCAGGGGACAGGGGTCAGGGGACGGTCTCCACCGGTTCCGGGTTCGCGGGCTCCGGTTCCCCCGAAGCGGGGGCTCGCCGTTCCGGGCCCCGCGCCTCCGGATCATCGGAGCGCGGGTCGGGGCCCTGGTCCTCGGGCAGCGGACCCGAGCCGGGCGGATCCTGGTCGGACTGGGTGCCGGGCTCGGTGTCGGTGTCCGTGTCCGGCTCGGGCGACGAGGGCGTCGCCGGATCGATCGAGCCCGCGATCAGCCCATCGCTCGCCACCTCGAGTGCCACCCCCACCGCATCCGACGCGCCGTCACCGACCAGGACCTCGAACACGTCCTCGGTGAGCCCGACGCTCGTGTGCTGTGCGGTGCCCGGAGCGCCGGCCATCTCGTTGAGCGGCCAGACCAACGCCCGGTCCCATCGCACACTCCACCGCAACGCCACGTCCGTGGTGGCCGCATCGATCAGGACCGCACTCGGTGCGAGCACCTCGGCGCGATCGCCGATGACCGCGACGGCCTCCGACGCGCCGACCCCGCCGTCGACGACGACCACCTCCGCGCCGGCGGCGAGCACGGCCTCCGCCCGGTCGGTGAGCGATACGTCCTGACCGCTCGGAACGTCCGCCTCGACCACCTGCGTACCTGCCAACCCGGCCAGCAGGCCCAGGCGGAACCGTTGGTCGGGGAGCTCGTCACCCCCGAGCAACAGCCCGACCGGAGCATCCTGCGCCTGGGTCCGCGCCGCCACACCGACGAGGTGGCCGAGCTCCTCGATGCGCAGATCGACCCGGAGGATCCCGTCGCTGTCGGGGGTCGCCCCGGCCTCGTCGGGCGATGGCGGGCCGGCCGGTAGCGCGCAGAAACGACCGCCGGGGTAGAGCCTCGCCAGGGGCACCACCACGTCCTCGGCACGATCCCCGAGCACGCACACCAGTTCGGTGCCCCGCTCGGCGAGCCAACGCGCCAGGTCCTCCACGAACCGCGGATCGGCCGCGGCGTACCCCCGCAACTCGCTGACCGTCTCGTCGGTGGTCGCCGCCAGACGCACGAGCTGGGCATCGATCGAGGCCGACACGCCGGCATCCACCTCCGAGGTCGGTGGGAGCACCACCCCCACCCGGGCACCGGGCGGTGTGGCGGGGGTCGGTGCCGGCGGCGACGCCTCCGGGGGCTCCATCGCCGTCGGAGCGTCGTTCGTGCATGCCGCCAGCCCGACGAGCAGCATCAGCAGCACGGCGACAGGGGTCGCCCGCACCCACCTGATACCCACCTGATGATCCCCACCCTCGAGCTCCGCCTAGGCTAGCGGCCGCCTCGCGGCCAACCGCGGGCTCCCGACGGGTTCGCGTCGGCGTCCCATCCTCCGCCCGGAAGGCGACACCATGTCCAGTGCGGCACAGGCACCCGGCGTGACCGTCCTCGACGACGATCCCATCGCCGGCATCCAGCTCGCGTCGCTCCGCGACGCCGTGACCTCGCCGGAACACTTCCGGCACCACGCGCGGCGACTGGGATCGATCCTCGCGCTGCGCGCCGTGACCGGGATGCCCTCGGCCGCCGGCACCGTCGAGACCCCCCTGGCCTCCGCACCGACGCTCGGGCCCGGTCGGACCATCGTCGCCGTACCCGTCCTGCGTGCCGGGTTGGGCTTGCTCGGTGGGGTCCACGATGTCCTGCCGACGGCGCTGGTCGGCATGATCGGGCTCGAACGCGATGCCGAGACCCTCCAGGCACGCCGCTACTACTTCAAGGTGCCGCCGCTCGACGGCGCGTGGGTGCTGGTCCTGGAGCCGATGCTCGCGACCGGCGGATCGGCCTCGGATGCCGTCAAGGCGCTGGATGCCGAGGGCGCGGAACAGGTGACGGTGCTGTCGGTCACCGCCACCCCGCAAGGGGTCGAACGGATCGTGACCGAGAACCCCGGAGTGCGGATCGTCACCGCGGCGATCGACCCCGAGCTCGACCACAACGGCTACATCGTGCCGGGCCTGGGCGACTTCGGCGATCGCCTCTTCGGAACGCCGCACTGACCGATCCGGTCGCGTTCCCGCGCCTGCGGACACCCGCGGTTCGTGCGATCACCCCTCGAGGAAGCTCAGTCGGAGCCTGCGGTCGGGGTTGTCGAGGTTGGTGTCGACGATGACGATGCTCTGCCAGGTGCCGAGGGCGAGCGTGCCGTGGTCGACGGGGATGGTGAGGCTGGGGGCGATCAGCGCCGGTAGGACATGGTCGGCGCCGTGACCGGGGCTGCCGTGGCGATGGCGCCAGCGGTCGTCGCGTGGCAGGAGGGTGTCGAGGTGACCGGCCAGGTCGGTGTCGGAACCGGCGCCGGTCTCGAGCAGGGCGAGCCCGGCCGTGGCGTGGGGCAGGAAGACGTTGAGCAGCCCGTCGGTGCCGGCCTCGGCGGCGAACGCCGCGCACCGGTCCGTGACGTCGGTGATCCGGTCGCTGCCGGTCGTCAGGTGCAGCGTGGTGCTTCGCATGGTCAGCTCGCTCCGCCGGTGTCGGGGGTCGCATCGGGTTCGGGGAGCTCCGCCGCGCGGAACTGCCCGAAAGCGCCGCGGTAGTACAGCAGCGGCCGGTCGCGGTCCGCGCCGAGCGCCACCACCTCACCGATCAGTACCACGTGATCGCCACCGTCGGTCACCGACCACAGCCGGCAGTCGACCCAGCCCACACTGCCGTGCAGCACGGGCGCGCCGGTCGCCTGCACGCCCGTCGTCACGCCGACGAACTGCTCGTCGCCCTCGGGCCGCGCCGGGTCGGCGAAGGCCGTCGCGAGCTCGCCCTGGTCCTCGCCGAGGAAGCTCAGCGCGAAGACCCCGGCATCGAGCGCCTGGGTCGCCATCGACGCCTCCCGATCGACGCACACCAGCACCAGGGGAGGATCGAGCGAGACGGAGCTGACCGCGCTGGCGGTCATGCCGTGGGGGACGCCGTCCAGGACCGTGGTCATGACGCTCACGCCGGTGGCGAAGCTGCCCAGTGCGGCCCGGAAACGCTCCGGATCGAGTGCTGCCTCGGTGATGGGACCCTCCACGTCGCTGGTCGGCACCCTACTGGGGCTCACCGATGTCCCGCTTCGGGCTCGTTGGGCGCGATCCCCGCGAACAGGTCGTACTCGATCCCGGGCACGCCGGTCGTGCCGGCCTCGAGGATGAACTGTTCGACACCGAAGAAGTCCGCCATCAGCTCCGACGGGGTGTTCAGGAAGAACGAGTCCGAACCGATCTGGCTGCGGTGGGCGGTCAGGGCCGCCCGCTTGTGTTCGAGGAAGTCGGTGACATCGATCTCGGTGGTGATCAGCTCGTCGGGTGCACCGAAGGGCACATCCTGTTCGGAGTCGATCGGTCCCTCCCCGAACGGCGAGACCAGGCCCGCGTCCATCCATGCCTGGTGGGCCGCCAGCAACCGCCCGCGTCCGAGCGTGTGGACGTAGCGCTTCGTGACCTGCCACGGCTCGCGGTCCAGCGGCGCTGATGGAGCCGCCGCCAGCTCGACGGCCCGGACGGTGACCCGGTGCGCCTTGATGTGGTCCGGATGCCCGTAGGTGCCGTTGGCATCGTCGGAGACCACCACGTCCGGCTGCTCGGCGCGGATGATCGCGGCGAGGCGCAGGCTCGCCACCTCGAGGTCGGCACGGTGGAAACTGTCCGGATGCTGGTTGCCCGGCGTCTCGACCATCCCGCTGTCGCGGAAGCCGAGCAGGTGGTGGTCGGTGACGCCCAGAGCCTGCAACGCATCCACCAACTCACGGCGCCGGTGGCTGACGAGGTCGTCCGCCCCGAGGTCGATGCCGGCGAGGTTCTCGCCCTCCTCGCCCCCGGTGCAGGTCACGACCACGGCTCGGGCGCCACTGGCGACGGTGCGGGCGAGCACCCCACCACAAGCGATCGATTCATCATCGGGGTGCGGGTGGACGCAGAGCAACGTGTGGGTCACGGCGGTGATCTCCTTGCGAGCGGTACCGGGGGCGGAGGACGGGGCGGCGGGCGGGAGGATCCGGGCCGGTCGTGGCGTCAGGGGACGCTAGGGGGGGTCGACCGACCTCGCAGGGTGCACGGATCAGCTGTCGGTTGCTGGCTAGCCTGCCTCGTCACCGGATACGAGACGGACCGCAACGATGCCCGCAGACCTTTCCGCACCACAGGTTTCCTTCGTCGACGACCCGGCGCGTGTCCGGGCCGCGTTGGAAGCGGTCGCCGAACCGGTTGTCGGTGTCGATGTGGAACGCGCGGACGCGGACCAGTACTTCCGGCGTGCGGCCCTCGTACAGGTCGGTGTGTCCGGACACTGCGTCCTGCTCGACGGCGTGACGCTGACCACGATGCCCGAACTGGACGAGTTCCTCGGCCCCGACCGTCTGGCGGTCCTGCATGCGGTCGAGAACGACATCGAACCGCTGCTCGCCAAACACGTGGACGCGGACCGGGTGGCCGATACCGCGATCGCCGCGGCCATGCTGGGTCTGCCGACCGGGTTGGGGCCGTTGCTGACGTCCGTGCTGGGCGTCGAGCTGACCGACGACAAGAGCACCTTCCAACGCGCCGACTGGGCAGCTCGGCCGCTCACGGCCGGGATGGCCGAGTACGCCGCCGGTGACGTCGTCCACCTCCCCGAGTTGTGGGCGGAACTCGAGTCGCGGTTGGAGGCGACCGGTCGTCGTCGCTGGTACGACGAGGAGTTGGCGTGGACCCTCGCCCGCGCGGTCGAGGACAACCGCGACTGGACACGGGTGAAGGGCTCCGGACGTCTGCCGCCCGATCAGCGCGCCATCCTGCGATCGCTGTGGGAGGAACGCGAACGTCTGGCCCGTGAGCACGACATCGCCCCCAACCGGCTGATCCACGACGACGTGCTCCGGGACCTCGCGGTCGATCCCCCGCGGACCGAACCCCAACTGGTGCGCCGGAGCCACCGACGACGCGCCTTACTGCGCAGGTACGCGGCGGACCTGCTCGCCGCCGTCGAACGTGGTTCCGAGGCGGAGCCGGAAGCCAAGTCGACGTCCAACCGCTGGACCGACACCGACCGTGCCATCTACGACGCGTTGCGGGAACGCCGGGCGGCGATCGCGGAGGGTCTCGGCATCCAGGCCGGCGTGCTGTGCCCATCGAAGCCCCTGTGGGCGGCCGTCGCGGGCGAGCCCACCGACGGCGAGCAACTCTGCGCGCTGGCCGAGCTCCGCGACTGGCAGACCGAGGTGCTCGCCGAGCCACTCTGGGACGCCTACGTCACGGCGCGTACCCCGGCCGAGCATGCATCCGGCCCCCAGGCGACGGACCCGGGCGCGTCGGACCCGGACGCGTCGGAGCCGGGCGCGTCGGACCCGGGCCAGTCGGACCCGGGCCAGTCGGACCCGGGCATCGAGAACCCCACCGCCCGGAGCGCTTGACCGACCGGCTCCCCGAACACCGTGTCGCCCACCGGCCCACCGGCCCACCGTCGCTCCGGGTGCCGCGGGGCTCGGGTCGTTCGCAACGACGTCAGCCGCTCGGGGTCTCCGCGAGCTTGCGGGCGAGGTTCGACGGCATGCTGAACTCGACGTCCTCGTCGATGACCATGACCGTGTCGACGGTGGCCAGGCCGCGCTCCTTGAACCAGTCGATGACTTCTTCGACCAGCACCTCCGGCGCGGAGGCTCCCGAGGTCAGTCCGATCGTGCCGATGCCCTCCAACCACGACTCGTCGATCTCGGAGGCGTCGTCGATGAGGTAGGCCGGCACCGCACGGTCCTTCGACACCTCGACCAGCCGCTTGCTGTTCGACGAGGTCTGTGAGCCGACGACCAGGACCAGTTCCGAGCGTTCCGCGAGCTGCTTCACCGCATCCTGACGGTTCTGCGTCGCGTAACAGATGTCATCGCTCTTGGGCAGCTTCAAGCCGGGGAACTTCGCGTTCAACCGGTCGACCACGCTGGCGGTCTCGTCCATCGACAGCGTCGTCTGGGTGATGTAGGTCACCGGCCGCTCGCCGTCGAGTTCGAGCGCGTCGACGTCCTCCGGGGTCTCGACCAGCCGGATGCGGTCGGACTGCCCCATCGTGCCGATCACCTCCTGGTGCCCTTCGTGGCCGACCATCACGATGTCCATGTCGTCGCGGGCGTAGCGACGCGCGGCGTGGTGGACCTTGGTGACCAGCGGACAGGTCGCGTCCACCAGCGTGTGGCCCAGGCGCTTCGAGTTCTGGAACGCTTCGGGTGGCGATCCGTGCGCGGAGAACACGATGATCGCTCCCTCCGGGACCTCGTTCTCGTCCTCGACGAACACCGCGCCCTTGCGGCGGAGCGTCTCCACGACGTGCTTGTTGTGCACGATCTCGTGACGGACGTAGACGGGCTCGCCGTAGGCCTCCAGGGCCTTCTCGACGATCAGGACGGCGCGGTCCACGCCGGCACAGAAACCACGCGGCGCAGCCAGGAGCAAGGTGTGGGGGGACATGGCCCCAGCGTACCGAGGTGCTGCGCACCACCCACCCGCTGCGGCATACTGGTGGACAGGCCCGGTCCCCCGTGACCGGGTCGCCGCGCGCCGGACGCCCGGGCCCGTGATCCAACGGACCCCTCGACGCGATCCGCCCGCCGCGCAGAGGCAACGAGTGCACATCATCATCGGCGGCTGTGGCCGCCTGGGCGCCGAGATCGCAGAACAACTCTCGCAGGACGCCGATACCGACGTCGTCGTGCTCGACACCGATCCGTTGGCGTTCGATCGGCTGGGCTCGGCCTTCAACGGCGAGACGCTGGTGGGCGACGCGACCGATCGTGACGTGCTGGAGCAGGCGGGTGTGCGCCGTGCCGACGGCCTGATCGCCGTGACCCGCTCGGACAACGCGAACCTCATGACGGTGGAGATCGCCACCCACCTCTACGACGTCCCCCGCACCATCGCGCGGCTGTTCAACCCGGACCGCGAGGAGGTCTACCGCAAGCTGGGGGTGCGCTACGTCTCGTCCACCGGCACGATCGCCAAGCTGTTCCTCAACGAGTTCGAGGAGGAGAGCTATCCGCTGCACGTGCACTTCGCCGAGAGCAACGTGTCGATGGTGGACCTGGAGGTCGACACCGGTGGTCACGCGATGACGGTCGAGGAGTTCGAGGTGGACGGGTTGCTCCGGATCGCCGCGGTGCGCCGCGGCGCGCGGGTGTTCATCCCGGACCGCTCCGACCGACTCGAGCGCGACGACGTCATCACGGCCGCGATGAAACCCCAGGCCGCCCGTCGCATCGCCGGATCCGTCCGTGAACCGTTCTCCCGTGACCGCGGTCGCGGCAGCACCCGGAGGGCCTGACCATGTACGTCGTGCTCGCCGGAGGGGGCCGCATCGGTCGCTACATCGCCAAGGACCTCAGCGAGAAGGGCCACGAGGTGACCGTGCTCGAACGCGTGGCATCGCGGTGCGAACAGTTGGTGATGGAGACCGACGTGCTGGTCATCGAGGGCGACGCGTGCGACGTGCGCTACCTCGAGCAGGCCCACACCGACCGTGCGGACGTGTTCGTGGCCACCACCCACGAGGACGACGACAACCTCGTGAGCTGTCAGCTCTCCAAGATCGAGTTCGGGGTCCGACGCGCCATCAGTCGGGTCAACACGCCCAAGAACGTGGAGATCTTCGAGGCCCTCGGCATCGAGCCGGTGAGTTCGACCCGGCTGATCTCCGAACTGCTCGAGAACGAGTTTTCCGTCGGCGAGCTGATCCACCTGACCAGTCTGAAGGGCGGCCGCGTCCAGCTCGTCGAGCTCCGGATCCCAGAAGGGCCCTCGGCACCCAAGGCGCGAACGCTCGAGGCGCTGGACCTGCCCGCGGAGTCGGTGATCGTGGCCATCTTCCGCGGGGACGAGACCGTGATCCCGCAGGGCACCACGGAGATCCTCCCCGGGGACGAAGTGGTGGCGCTGACCACCCCGGAGCTCGAGCACCGCCTGACCGCGGTCCTGCTCGGTCGCCGCTGATGACCGAGCGCCGTCGCTGGTCGATGCTGGTGGACCCCCTGCGTGGGGCGGGCTACATCGTCGGGTTGGGACTGTCGATCCTGCTGGTGGGTGCCCTGGTCGCCGGGTCGCTGGTGTGGGTCATGACGTGAGCGTGCTGCTGCGCCCGGGCGCCCCGGATCTCCGGCTCATCGGCTTCTACCTCGGCAAGGTGCTGCTCGGTCTCGGCCTGGTCATGTTGGTTCCGGCCGTGGTCGCCCTGCTGATGCAGGAGTGGAACTCCGCCAGCGCGTTCGTGATCGGTGCCAGCCTGTGCATCATCGTGGCCATGGCCAGCGAGGCACGGCTCGCCACCCGCCGGCAGCTGACCTGGGCGCACGGGATGGTCATCGTCGCGTTGGCGTGGCTGATCGGGGCGATCTTCGCGGCCATCCCGATGTACCTCGGCGGCCGGTTCTCCGACTTCCTCGGGGCCCTGTTCGAGGGGATGTCCGGGCTGACGACCACCGGGATGTCGGTGATCCACGACCTCGATCACACGCCCGTCTCCGAGGACCTGTACCGCCACCTGCTGCAGATCTCCGGCGGCCTCGGGATCGTGATCGTGGTGCTGTCGCTGTTCGCCGCGGGCGGAGCGCGGATCGCGACGCTGTACGCGGCCGAGGCCCGGGACGAACGCATCCTGCCCAACGTGATCCGAACGGCACGGTTCATCTTCCAGGTGGCCGGGACCTTCGGTGTGCTCGGGATCAGCGCGTTGTTCATCGCGCTGTGGAGCGGCGGGTTCACCCCCGGTCGCGCCATCTACCACGCGGTCAACCTGTTCTTCTCCTCGTTCGCGACCGGTGGCTTCTCGACGATGCAGGCGTCGATGATCTACTACCACTCCGCGTCGGTCGAGCTGATCGTCGCGGTGTTGATGCTCGCGGGCACGCTGTCGTTCGGGCTGCACTTCGCGTTGTGGCGCGGGGACCCCCGTGAGGTCTTCCGTCACATCGAGACCCGCACGCTCGCGGTGACCACCTCGGCGTTCTTCCTGGTCATGTGCTGGGGGCTCCTGCGCGGTGGCACCTACGACACGACCGAGAGCCTGCTGCGCAAGGGGTTGTTCACGTTGATCTCGGCCGCTTCGAGCACCGGTCACCAGGTCAACGTCGGCGACAGCTACCTCACCGACTGGGGGGTGCTGGCCCCGGCGGCGGTCGTCGGGGCGATGGCCATCGGGGGGATGGCGTCGTCCACCGCGGGTGGTATCAAGGCGATCCGGATCGGCCTGGCCTTCAAGACGCTCGTCCACGACATCCGGCGCATCCTGCTGCCCGAGTCCGCGCTGGTGGTGACCCAGTACCACGCGGGCAAACGCCACGTGCTGCGCGCCGACACCTCCCGTGCGGCGACCACGGTGCTGCTGCTGTTCACCCTGACCTTCATGATCGGTGCCGTCGGCGCGCTCGCCTACGGCGACCTCGACATCACCCAGACCCTGTTCGAAGCGGTGTCGATCGGGTCGAACATCGGCATCTCCATCGGGGTGGTCGCCCCGGAGATGCCCAACGGGCTCATGGCCGTCTACATCGTGATGATGTGGCTCGGGCGTCTCGAGTACGTCGCGGTGTTCGCGCTGCTCGGCTACCTGTTCTCCCTCTCGCGCGGACGGGCGAAGACATGAGGCGCGCCGCGTCGCGTCGGGGTCGTACCCGTTGGCTGATGATCGTCCCGCTGACCGCGCTGGCCATCGTCATCGCCGGCGTCGTGGCCCTGGAAGCCGCCGCCCCCGTCGCCGAGCCCGTCGATCGGAGCGTGCAGGGGCTGCCGCCACTGGGGGTGGAGGACGAGCGCCCCTGTCGACGGGTCGTCGACGACCAGACGATCATCGACATCCGCGAGTCGTTCACGCCGGGTGAGCGGGTCACCTCGAGCCAGGTCTTCCGCTGTCCGGCGGCCTTCGACGGCCTGGAGGTCACCTACGCGGGCGAGGCCATCGGCGACATCCTGGAGCGCGACACCGGCGCCTGGGTGCAGGTCAACGACGACGCCTACGCGCTCGAGACCGGCCCCCTGATCGATCATCGCCAGCGCTCCGGGTTCAACACGGGCATGTCGGTCTGGCTCCCGGACGGACTCCACGAACGGATCGAGGGCGTGGGCAACGCCGACCGACGGGGCGACGTCATCCTGATCCGTGGCATCCTGGATCGGACCGACCCCGAGGACGGGGGCGGGCTCACCGTGCGCGCCACGGAGTTGGAGGTCCTCGCACCGACCATCGAGATCGAAGCGCCGTTCCACACCCTCCAGGCGCTGGTCGCCGGGCTCCTGGCCGCAGCAGCGGTGGCCTCTGTGGTGTGGGCGCGACGGGTGGCGCGCCGGTGAAGTTCGCCACCTCGATGCTGTCGATGCTGTCGGCCCCGCTGGCGGGCGGCGGCCCCCGGGCCATGATCCGACTGGTCCTGATCTTCGCGGCGTCGGTGTTGGTGTTCTCGGCGGGTTTCCACGAGATCATGGCGTTCGAGGGCCGCGACTTCACCTGGTGGACCAGCATCTACTGGACGCTGGTGACGATGTCGACCCTCGGGTTCGGCGACATCGTCTTCGAATCCGACCTCGGCCGGATGTACTCCGTGGTCGTGCTGCTCACCGGCGCACTGCTGATCCTGATCCTGCTGCCGTTCACCTTCATCCAGCTGATCTACGTGCCGTGGAGCGAAGCGATGCGCGACGCACGCAGCCCCCGTTCGCTGCCCGACGACACCCACGGGCACATCATGTTCACCGGCCGGGGCGCCATGGAGCTGGTGCTCATGCGCCGGGCCGCACTGTCCGGCGTGCCCTACGTCCTGCTCGTCGAGGACAGCGACGAGGCCGCCACCCTGCACGACGAGGGGATCCCCGTCATGGTCGGCGAACTCGATGAACCCGCCACCTACCGCGCCGCGCGCGCCCACCAGGCGGCCATGCTGGTGACCACCCGCAGCGACGAGGCCAACACCAACATCGTGTTCACCCTGCGCGAGGTGACCGACGCGGGCCTGGCCGTCACGACCGCCAACGCCGAGGATGCCGTCGACGTCCTGGAGTTGGCGGGCGCCGACCACATCATCCGGCTGGGCGAGCTGCTCGGCCGCGCGTTCGCCCGACGCATCCTGGCCCCGACGGCCCGGTGCAGCATCATCTCGACCTTCGAGGACCTCGACATCGCCGAGACCTCGGCTGCGGGCACGGAGTTGGTCGGCTGCAGCCTGGCCGACCTCGACCTGCGGGAACGGTTCGGGGTCTCGGTGGTCGGGATCTGGGACCGCGGGTCACTGCAGATCGCGACCCCCGAGCTAGAGATCCGCGAGACCTCCATCCTGCTGCTGGCCGGCCGCCGGGAGGACCTCGCGGCCTACGACGACGCGTACGCCGATGACGAGGGTGACCACCTCGGCACCCGGCACGACGAACAACTGGTGGTCGTGCTCGGCGGAGGGCGCGTGGGACGCGCGGCCCTGCGGACGCTGCGGGAGGCCGGGACCCACTGCCGCATCGTCGATCGCATCCCGGAGCGCATCGCCCACCTCGACGGGCACGTGGTCGGTGACGCCGCCGACCTGGCCGTGCTGCAAGAAGCCGGGATCGCGCAGGCCTCGGCGGTGATCGTCACCACCCATGATGACGACACCAACATCTACCTCACCCTGTACTGCCGCAAGCTGCGGCCCGACATCGAGATCCTGGGCCGGGTCGCACTCGGCCGCAACGTCTCCACGATGCACCGCGCCGGCGCCGACTTCGTGCTGTCCTACGCCTCCACAGGGGCGATCGAGGCGTGGAACGCGCTCCGTCACGATTCCACCCTGCTGCTGGCCGAGGGGCTGGTGGTGTTCCGCGTGGCCATGCCCGAGTCGCTGATCGGCGAGCCGTTGGGCGCAACCGACATCCCGGCCGAGACAGGCTGCACCGTCATCGGGATCCTGACCGCCGCGACGTGCCTGACCGATCTGGGTGCCGACCGGATCCTGCCGCGCAACGCCGAACTGGTCCTGATCGGCGACGACGGTGCGGAACAACGCTTCTACGACCGCTACGTCAACGGCAGGCCCGACTCCGTCCTGCTCCGGCTCGGTCGGAAGGTCGGGCTCCGCCAGTGACCGGTCGACGGGTCGAGGGGCCGACTACCGCTTGTCGGTCAACCCGGCTTCCTGCGAGGACGGACACAGCGGCTCGATGACGCAGTCCTCGCACCGGGGGCGACGGGCATCACAGGTGCGGCGCCCGTGGTGGATCAACAGGTCGGAGACCTCCAACCACCGCTCGCGCGGGAACAGGCGCATCAGGTCGCGTTCGATGCGCTTGGGGTCCTCCTCGCGGGTGAACCGCAACCGGCGCGAGACCCGGGCCACGTGGGTGTCGACCACCACACCCTCGTTCAGGCCGAAACCGTTCGACAGCACCACGTTGGCGGTCTTGCGCGCCACCCCGGGCAGGGCGAGCAGCTCGGGCATGGTGCCGGGAACCTCGCCGCCATGGTGTTCCAACAGCATCCTGGCGGTCGCCTGCAGGTTCTTGGCCTTCTGGCGGAACAGCCCCAGCTGACCGATCAGCGACTCGACCCGTTCGAGCGGGGCGCTCGCGACCGCTTCGGGCCCCGGCAACTCGGCGAACAGCACCTCGGTGACCTCGTTGACCTTCACGTCCGTCGACTGGGCGGAGAGCATGGTGGCCGCCAGCAGCTCCCACCGGTTGGTGAACTCGAGCGCGATGACCGCGTCGGGGATCTCCTCGGCCAACGCGTCCAGCACCACAGGAGCCCGCAACGTCTTGCCACGCTCACGGCTCAGCGGCGTCGGGTCGGCAGGCTCCGGCGCGTCGGCAGGCTCCGCCGCGTCGGCGCGGGCCGGCGCCGTGTGGCTCGCTCGGGCTTCGGGGGTCTCCATGGGCGGCAACGTAGCCGTCAGGCCGGGACGTCCACACCCGTGCCACCGAGGTGGCTCGGCAGCGTCACGGTGAAGGTGGTGCCCTCGCCGAGCAGACTCTCGACGCGGATGTTGCCCCCGTGGCGTTCCACCGCGTGACGCACGATCGACAGTCCGAGCCCGGTGCCGCCCGTCTCGCGGGACCGCGCCGCATCCACGCGGTAGAACCGCTCGAAGATCCGTGTGAGGTCCTGTTGCGGGATCCCGAGCCCGGTGTCGATCACCCGCATGAGCTGGAACCCGCCGTGGTCTTCGATGGTCACCTCGACGGTGCCTCCGGGGCGGTTGTACTGGACGGCGTTGGCGATGAGGTTCTTGACGATGACCTCGAGGTCGCCGGGCACGCCCGCCACCGTGGCGCGGTCCGGGGCCTCGACGCCGAGGGTGACCTCACGCGCCTCGGCCCTCGGCACCAGCTCTGCGGTCGCGAGCCGGACCATCTCGGCGAGGTCGACCGGCACCCGCTCCAGGGGCCCGCGCTCCTCCAGCCGCCGCAGGTCGAGCAAGTCGTGGACCAACCGGGCGAGGCGTTCGGCCTCGAGGCCCAGCCGTGAGACCAGGCTGGCGGTGCGGTCCGGGTCGTTCTTCATCGTCACCTGGAGCGCCTCGCTCAGGGTCTGGATACTGGTCACCGGGGTCTTGAGCTCGTGCGAGGCGTTGACCACGAAGTTGCGACGCAACTCCTCGACGCGCCGTTCCCGGGTGCGGTCCTCGATGATCAGCAGCGTCTCGTCGCCGACCAGGCTGACCACGGCGCGCAGGTCGTGCTGCCCGCGTTCCACGTCCACGGTGACCGGCGCCTCACTGGTCGCGGCGCGCTCGACGGCGCCCGCCAGCGACGCGCTACCGAGTGCCTGCACGGTCGTGAGGTCCCAGGCGTCGATGGGGATGCCGAGCAGCGCCCGCGCCGCGTCGTTGGCCGCCAGCATGCGCCCCTCACCGCTGAACAGCAGCGCGGGTTGGACCAGGGAGTCCACGAGTTCCCGTCGCCAGGGCCGTTCGCGCTCCAGCTTGTCGCCTCGACGCTGGTAGGCGGCGCCGAGTGCGTTGAGCGCGATGCCGAGCTGTCTCCAGGCGTCGTTGCCACGCAACTGCAGGGGCCGGTACTCCTGGGACCCCACCCAGGCGTTGACCGAAACGGCCAACGTGCGGATGCGTCTCGACTCGGTCGCCTCCAGGCTCGAGGCCGCGAGCAACCCGACCACCAGGATCACGGCCACGCCGACCGGGCCGGGCCACCACTGTCCGATCGTCATCCCGAGAAGACCCACGATCGGCACGCCCACGAGGAGCCGTAGGTTCACGAGTCCGCGAAGCGGTAGCCGACCCCGCGGACGGTCTGGATGCGGACCGGCTCCTTCGGGTCCGTCTCGACGCGGGTGCGCAGCCGCCGGATGTGTACGTCCAGCGTCTTGGTGTCGCCCACGTAGTCGCTCCCCCAGATCTCGTCGATGAGTTGGCCGCGTGTCAGCACACGTCCCGCGCTCTCCACCAGGTAGGCGAGCAGGTCGAACTCCTTGGGCGGCAGCTCCACGGCGTCGCCGTCGACCCGCACCTCGTGGCGGACCCGGTCGACCCGGACGCCGTTGGACTCGACGGGCGCCTCGTCCCTGACACTGTCCACCATCGGTGCACGACGCAGGATGGCCTTGATCCTCGCCACCAGCTCACGGGTCGAGAACGGCTTGGTCACGTAGTCGTCGGCCCCGAGCTCCAGACCGACGACCCGGTCCACCTCCGCGTCCCGGGCGGTGAGCATGATGATCGGCACGTCCGACCGGGCCCGGATGGCACGACAGATCTCCGTGCCGGACATCCCGGGCAGCATCAGGTCGAGCACCACCAGGTCGGGACGGACCCGTTCCCATGCCGGGATGGCATCCAGGCCGTCCTTGACCCAGGCAACCTGGAACCCTTCGGACTCCAGCGTGATCGCCAGGCCTTCGGCGATCGACTTCTCGTCCTCGACCAACAGCAATTTCGGCATCGCCTGGTCCCCATCTGTTCGGGTCGGAGTTTGGTCTCCGGGTTAGAGTGCGGGTGGAGGTACACCGTGCGAAATGACCTGGAACTACAGATCGATCAGCTGCGTGGCAGCGTGATCTCGATGGGCGAGCGCGCCGATCGCATGATGGGCGACGCGTTGACGGCCCTCGCGGAGGGCGACCTGACCGCCGCCGAACTGGTGGTGGAGGCCGACGCCGCGCTCGACCGGTCCTACGAACAGGTCCAGCACGGGGTGCTCGCGGTGGTCGCGCTCCACGGTCCGGTGGGCCGTGACCTGCGGTTGCTGACCTCGTTGATCCATGTCAGCCTCCACCTCGAGCGGATGGGTGACTACGCCGTGAACGTGGCGCGGACCTTCCAACGGGCGGCCGGGTTCGCGGGGGACCAGGACCTCACCGAGCAGCTGCTCGAGATGGGCGGGCTGGCCCGCGACGTGGGCCGCGGCGCGCTGCAGGCCTTCGTCCGTTTCGACGCGGACATGGCGCGCGAGGCTGCCGCGATCGACGAACGGGTCGACCGGTTCAACGACGGCATCTTCCACCGGCTGGTGGCTCTGGCCACCGAGAGCGAGGACCGGTTGGAGTGGGCGACGCGCATGATCCAACTGACCCGCCAGCTGGAACGGTTCGCCGACCACGGGGTCGATGTGGCCGAACAGGCCGTGTTCGTCTCCACCGGCGAGTCGGTCGAGCTCAGCTCCGAACTGCGCTGAGTTCATGGCCCGATCGCCACGCGTTCGCCCGTGACCACGAACGTCACGTGCTGGGCGAAGGCGACCCCGTGATCGGCCAGGCGCTCGAAGTACCGGCCGAGCAGCCCCAGCACCAGCACGTCGCTCGCGGCACCGTCGAGTTCGCGCGCGTGGACCAGCAGCCCGGTCCGCAAGGTGTCGACGTCGTTGTCGAGCCGGTCGAGTTCGTGCACCGCGAGTCCGTCGCGTTGCCGCCAGGCGTCGAGGCCGCGCCGGAACACCTCGGTGCTGCGATGGGCGAGCTCCTCCAACTGTTGCCGGAGTTCGACCGGTAGCAGCCGGGGGTCCATCCGCTCGACCGATTCGGCGACATGCCGCATCAACCGGCCGGCGCGTTCCACGTCGTTGACCAGGCGCAGGATCGCGACCAGACGTCGCAGGTCACCGGACACCGGCGCCTCGCGGGCCAGCAGGATGAAACCCTGATCCTCGACGTGCCGGCACCGCTCCGTGATGTCGTCGGCGTGCCCGCGCGCCTCGTCGATGCACGCCCGGTCGCCGACCAGGAAGGCGCGTGTGATCGCCGGCATGGCCTCGGCGACCAGCAGGGCACCACCGACGAGTTCGTCGTCGATCCCGTCGAGCCGTTCCTGGTACTCGGAGCGCAACTGACGCCCCCGAGTACCCAGCCGTGGCAGGTCCTGTCGACCGATCCCCGAGCTCATGGTGACCATCCTCGTTCCGGGCGACGGACTCCGGGTGGAGCAGCTCGGAACGATAGGTTCCGGGCAGTGCGCACCTGTGACCGTGGGATGAACGGAGCATGAACGCAAGACGAACCGTTCACCTCGCGCGCTCGGGCGGACCATACGCGGAGAACCTCGAGGCGAGCCGGAGGTCGTACCCTGGCGCCCACCGGCATGGCGACGCACGGCGGATCCGTGGCGGCGCGGTGGCGGGTTTCGCGGTGACGGTGGCGGGTTTCGCGGTGACGGTGGCGGGTTTCGCGGTGACGGTGACGGTGGAGTAGAGGGTGATGCAGTGACGACGAACATCTCGAGCGTGCGTGGGCTCACCGATACCTGGGACGACCGGGGCGGACATCTGTGGCCCAAGGACCGCGAGGTGGCCCGCGAGGACGCCACGATCGTGCGCTACGCGGTCCGTGGCCCGGTCGGTGCACCCACCGTGGTGTTCTGCGCCGGCTACCTGTGCCCCGACAACTTCTGGCGGGACCTGGCCCCCGACCTGGTCCATGACCACCGCGTGATCATGCTCAACTACCGCGGCGTCGGCGCCTCCAGCGAGGCCGGCGGCGGCGCGCGCACCACCGACGCCGGGGCCTACGCGATCGAGCACCTCGCCGACGACGTCGCGGCCGTGATGGACGCGGAAGCCGTCGGCCGCGCGACGGGCGCTCCGGCGACCGTGATCGGTCACTCGATGGGTGTCCAGGTCGCGCTCGCACTGTGGCGTCGACGGCCGGAACTGGTCGGGCGGCTCGCCCTGATCGCCGGGCCCTACGGCTCGCCGCTCAAGACCTTCTACGGCCGTTCGATCGCCGCCAACGTCTTCCCGCTGGTGTCGATCGCCGGTCCGGCGCTGCCCCGGGGCGTGCTCCGACCGCTGATGCACGCCCTGGAGTTGCCGGTGACGATGCCGGTGGCACGCGCCATCCGGGCGCTCGGCCCCCACACCCCCGAGGAGGGGATGCACGGCTACCGCTGGCACCTCGGCCGGGTGGATCCCCGTACGGCCATCTGGACCGCACGTGGCATGGCCGAATACGACGCCGGGTCCTTCCTGACCGAGGTGGACGTACCGATGCTCATCGCGGTCGGCGGAGCGGATTCGTGGTGCCCGACGAGCGTGGGCGACGCCCTGCTGGAACGGGTGCCTCACGCGGAACTGCTGGTCGTGCCCGAAGCGAGTCACGGGCTGCCCATCGAGTTCCCGGAACTGCTGCTGCCCCGCATCCGCGCACTGGCCGACGAACGCGCCGCCGGCTGAGCCTCGGGCTCAGTACGGCACGGAGCTGTACTGGCGGAGCTTCTCCAGACGGTGGCGGGCGCGGATGATGCGGACCGTGCCCGACTTGGCGCGCATGACGAGCGACTCGGTGGTGGCGCCCTTCCGGTCGAAGCTGACCCCCCGCAACAGGTTGCCCTGGGTGATGCCGGTACAGGAGACGAACGAGTCGTCGGCGGTCACCAGATCATCCGCGGTCAGGACGACGTCGAGGTCGTAGCCGGCGTCGAGGGCGAGACCCCGCTCCTCGTCGGTGCGTGGCCACAGTCGGCCGAGCATCGCGCCGCCGAGGGCCTTCACCGCACAGGCCGTGATCACGCCCTCCGGTGTGCCACCGATCCCGTACAGCACGTCGACCTGTGGCCGATCGTCCCAGGCAGCGACGATCGCCGCCTCGACGTCGCCGTCGCTGATCAGCTGCAGCCGGGCGCCGACGTCACGGATCTGGCGCTTGGCCTCCTCGTGCCGATCGCGATCGAGCATCACGACGGTCACGTCGCCGACCTGCCGACCCATCGCGGTCGCGATGGCCTGCAGGTTCTCACCGATCGGCCGATCGAGGTCGACGACCTCGGCGGCGTCCGGGCCGACGACCAACTTCTCCATGTAGACGCACGGGCCCGGATCGAACATCGTCCCGGCCGGAGCGGCCGCCATAACCGCCAGCGAGCCGGGTCGGCCCTCGGCGAGCAGCCGGGTCCCGTCGATCGGAT
Source organism: Nitriliruptoraceae bacterium (assembly GCA_003558435.1). Classification (GTDB taxonomy): domain Bacteria; phylum Actinomycetota; class Nitriliruptoria; order Nitriliruptorales; family Nitriliruptoraceae; genus PWLR01. The sequence goes on from PWLR01000086.1 coordinate 37,459, forward strand.
CGACGGCGATGTCGACCTTCGGCGGGTTGCCGGTCCCGACGCGCTCCCCGTTGTAGAGCATGGGGGCCTCGTCCTTCTCCCCCTCGCCGATCACCACGGTCGCGTCGATCTCCACGGTCTCGAGGACCGTGCGCATCGCGTCCACCGCCGCCTGGTCACCGGCTTCCTTGTCCCCCCGGCCCTGCCACCGGGCGGCCGCCATCGCGGCGGCCTCCGTGACACGGACGATCTCGATGGCGAGGTTGCGGTCCGGCTTCTCCGTGTTCACAGCAAGGTCCTCCGAGAGCTGAGGCGGGACGCCGTTGTCCCACCACCGTCGAGCCTAGTGACCGCGATGGCCCGACCGAGGTCGCCCGTCCTGAGCGTCGTGGTGCCCGCGGGGTGTCCCCGCCAGCGGCGGCGCGGCTCGTCAGCGGCGGCGGGGCCTGACGGTGCGGGGCAGGTCCGCCCCGAGGTCGGGCAGCACCCCGGTCTCGGCCTGCGACCGCAACGCGTCGTTCTCGAACGCCACGCGGTCACGCAACCCGCTCTGATCGTTGAACAGCTGCTTGAGCAGGGAAACGGTCGCCGGGTCGCGACCAGCGGCCTGCGTGAGCCATTCGACCGCGGCGGCCTCGGTCTCGCCGTCGGGGACCAGCCGCTGCACGAAGCCACGCCCCTCGGCCTCCAGCGCGGTGACGTCCCGGCTGGAGAGCACCCAGTCCTTGGCCACCGACAGGCCGACCTGCCCGATCGTGCGCGCCGCGCCGACCGGGATGCCGTAGATCGCCCCCGGGAAACGGAAGCGAGCCGATCCGGCCGCCACCCTCAGGTCACAGGCCGCGGCGAGCTCCGCGCCCCCGCCGACCGCCGGTCCCTCGACGGCGGCCGCCGTGGCGACCCGGAACAGCGTCAACCGTTCGTAGACCGCCGTGAACAGCTCCATGCGACGTCTGCCGCCATCGGCCATCGTCTCCCGCACGTCCGCCCCCGCGGAGAAGACCCCACCGCTTCCGGTGATGAGCAGACCCCGGATCCCCGGATCGGTGTCGGCGTCCTCGAGCGCGTCCAGCAGCGAGGCCAACAGCGAGGTGTCCATCGCGTTGCGCGCCGCGGGCCGGTGCATGCGCAGCGTGTGGAGCGTGCCCTCCGCCAGGTCGGTCACCTCGACGTCCAACGGTTCGTGCACGGTGCGCTCCTGGCGGGTGATGGGCCGCGGAGACTACCTGGGCACCCCTCGCGGCCCGCACGGACATCCGGGGCGCGAACCCGCCGCCCGGTCCGTGTCCAACGACCCATCGGCAGCCGCAGGTACCGTCGTCGCATGTCCACCGAGTCCCGTGAGCGCCTGGTCCGCCTGGTCCGCCGTAACGACGCCGACCTCGCCGAGGCGGCGCTGTTGTGCTGTGTGGAGATGGACCCGGGGCTCGACGTCGATGCCACGTTGCTGCGCATCGACGCGCTCGCCGACATGCTGCGGACGCGTGGCGTGCCGTCGGGATCCGCGGAGACGGACGCGCGGCAGCTCTCGGCGTTCCTGGCCGGCGAACTGCGCTTCACCGGCGACCAGGCCAGCTACCACGATCCGGACAACGCGCTGCTGCACCGCGTGCTCGACACCCGGCGCGGTCTGCCCATCACCCTGACGATCGTCTACGTCGCCATCGCGCGGCGCCTGGGACTGCCCGCCTACGCGGTGAACCTCCCCGGTCACGTGGTCGCGGCGATCGCCGGTGGGGACCGCCCGGTGGTGATCGATCCGTTCCACGACGGCATCGTGTTGGACGAGCAGGCGGTCGCGATGCGGATCGCCGCCGCGACCGGAGGCCAGGTCGGGTTCCGCCGCTCCATGCTCCGACCGGCACCGGCGGTCGACGTGGTCCGTCGTCTGCTCAACAACCTGACCCGCGACCTGAGTGCCGCCACCCATCCGGGCCGGGCGTTGTGGACGGTGGAACTCAAGCTGCTGCTGCCCAACCGCGCCGCCGACGACCACCGCGTGCTCGGCGAACTGCTCGCCGCCACGGGCCGGTTCGACGCTGCCGCCGATGCCTACGAGCGCTACCTGGAACTGGTCGGTGACGCCGCGCCGGACCGGGAAGGGGTCCGGCGCGCGGCGATCCGGGCGCGGGCGCGGCTCAACTGACCGCGCGGCGGTAGGTGCGCACGGCCAGCACCGAGAAGATCGCGGTGATGCCTCCCAGCCACAGCAGCGCAGCCAGGACCTCGCCCCCGACGGTCTGACCCGGCAGGAGCACCTCCGGACCGAGCATCAGGCCGCGGATGGCGTTGGCGATGACCGTGATCGGCTGGTTGTCGGCGAACACCCGCAGCCAATCGGGCATCGTCTGGGTCGGCAGGAACACCGACGACGCGAACACCAAAGGGAAGATCGGGAGGAACGAGGCGGACTGGGCGGCCTCCGGATTGCGCACGTACAGCCCGATGGTGGCCATCACCCACGACAGCGCGAACGCGAACAGCAGCGCGATCGCGAACCCACCGAGGAACCCGAGCAGGCTCGTCTGCCACCGGAAACCGATCAGGAAGCCGACGGTCAGCATCAACGACAGCACGGCGGCGTTGCGGATCAGGTCGGCGAGCGTCCGCCCGGTCAGCACGGCGGCGCGAGACATCGGCAGGGCGCGGAACCGGTCGATCACGCCCTTGGAGAGGTCCTCGGTGAGCCCGAGCGCGGTCTGGCTGGCACCGAAGGCGGCGATCTGGACCAGCAGGCCGGGCAGCAGGAAGTTGGTGTAGGAGTCGATCCCCGGTGGCAGTGAGCCACTGATCGCACCACCGAACACGTAGTTGAACAGCAGCAGGAACATCACCGGCTGGATGGTGGCGAACACCAACAGTTGGGGTAGCCGCAGGTTGCGCAGCAGGTTGCGCTGGGTGATCACCCAGGTGTCGGTGAGCGTCCCGCGCAGGGTGGTGTGCTCGCGGATCGGCACGAAGACCGTGGGGGCTCCGGCGAGGGTCGAGGTGTCGGCACTCATGCTGCGGGCCTGTCGCCGGACGATGCCGGGGTCGTTGGGCTGGTGGTGGCCATACCGGTGGACGGCCCGCTCGTGGCGTCGAGGCCCACGCCGGTGGCGGCCTCGGCAGCCTCGCCCTCGACGGGTTCGGGCCGGTCGCCGGTGAGCGCCAGGAACACGTCGTCGAGGGTGGGCTTGTGCAGGGCGACATCCAGCGGCTGCAGCCCGATCGCGTCGAACCCGCGGGTGGCGGCCATCAGCGTGACCACGCCGTCCCGGGCCGGGACGCGCAGTCTGGTGCCGGCCGCAGCCGACGCGACCTCGTCACCGGCGATCCCACCGAGGATCTCGCGGGAGCGCGCCACGTCATCGGGCGCGACCGTGACCTCCAACACCGCGCCGCCGAGCGTGTCCTTCAACTCGTCCGCGGTCCCCTCGCTGACGATCCGCCCGTCATCGATGACCCCGATGCGATCGGCCAGCCGGTCCGCCTCCTCCAGGTACTGGGTGGTGAGCAGCACGGTGGTGCCGGTCTCGACCAGGTCCTCGACGAGTTCCCACAGGTCGAGGCGACTGCGGGGGTCGATCCCCGTCGTGGGTTCGTCGAGGAACATCACCTGCGGTCGCCCCACCAGCGACGCCGCGAGGTCGAGGCGGCGGCGCATGCCACCGGAGTAGGTCCCGACGCGACGGGTCGCGGCATCGGTGAGCTTGATGCGCTCCAACACGTCGTCGGCGCGGCGCCGGGCCTCGCGGCCACTGAGCCCGTAGAGCCGGCCCACCATCACCACGTTCTCGCGACCGGTGAGGTACTCGTCGACGGCGGCGAACTGGCCCGCCAGACCGATCCGCGCGCGGGCGCCGGTGGGATCGGCGAGCACGTCCACCCCTGCCACCTCGACGTCACCGCCCTCGGGCCGCAGCAACGTGGCCAGTACCCGGATCAGCGTGGTCTTGCCGGCGCCGTTGGGCCCGAGCAGTCCGTAGACGATCCCGGGAGCGACATCGAGCGAGACGTCGTCGAGCGCCCTGACGTCCTTGCCGAAGGTCTTGCTGACGCCCCGGACGCGAACGATGGGCCGCTCGGTGCCGGGTGGCTCAACGCGCTCGGGTGCGGGGGCGGGGGTGTCGGGGCTGGGCACGGGATACTCCGGGGAAGACGTCGGGATCGTGGAAGATGGGGCACAGGTCGATGGTCACGCCGGCGACTACGCGGGCGCCAGGCCGCGCCAGACCGCCGCGACCGCCCGTTCGACGGCCGTCGCGTCGTCGGGAGCCAGGTCCGGACCCCAGGCCATCGACATCGTGGCCTGGAACATGCAGCTGCCGAGCAGGGCGCTCGCGACGCCGTCCGGATCCGCCTCGCGGTGGACACGTCCGAGTTGCTGTTCCTTGCGGAGCCAGGCCGCCATGTTCTCGGTGGTCCGCCAGGGACCGTGGCCGGAGGCATGCATCTGTCGGCATCGCCCCTGGGCCGCGGCGTCGCGGGTCGCCACGCTCATCATCGGCATGCCACGGCGGAAGAAGTCGATCGCGAGCCAGGCGATCTCCTGCAGGTGGTCACGGATCTCGCCGGTGCCGGCCGCCTCACCGAGTTCCGAGATGAGCGCCGGGAACCGGGCGATGCGCTCGCTGACCACGCAGGAGACCAGTTCCTCCTTGTTGGCGAAGTGGTTGTAGATCGAGCCCTCGGAACACCCGGCTTCCAGGGCCAGGCGCCGGGTGGTCAACGCGGAGGCGCCATGCTCGTCGAGCACGCGTGCGGCCGCGTCGAGCAGTTGCTCGCGCAGCACGGCGGTGCGGGGGGGCGGGGACATCGACGACCTGGGAGGGAACGAGGAGGCGGGCTGAACGCTCGACACCGGACTGAGTGTGCGCTCACTCAGTCGTGGCGTCAAGTGATGATGCCTACGCTGGCGCGCCGTTCACCCCCGTTCGGAGCCGATGTGGTCGATCAGCGGGTCCGGCCGATCGCCCGCGGCGGAGTGCGCGCCGCGGTGGCCGCCGCCGGACTGACCGTGGTCTGGGGCGGCGCGTTCGCCACCCAGGTCCTGCCCTTCTTCCCCACCATCGTCGCGGGAGGCATCCTCACCGGCCTGGCCGGACTGTGGGTGCGTCGCGGTACCCGCGGCTGGCACAGCGGTGAGGCGCAGCGGCGCGACTTCCCGCCGTTCGCGCTGTCCGCCGCACACGCCCGTCTGGCCGTGGTGGTCGCCGTGCTCCACTTCGCGATCGGTCACGGGCTGTTCGCGGTCGGTGGGTTGCTCCTGCCCGCCCTGACCGAGACCGCCAGTGCGGTCTACACCCGAGCCGGCGGGATCCCGCTGTGGGCGGCGGTGCTGCTGGGTGCGGTCATCACCGCACCGCTCGAGGAGATCTTCTGGCGCGGCGGCGTCCAACCGCTGGTCAGTTCCATGGTCCGGGACCGCTGGCCGCGCGTGGCCGGTCTCCCCGGCGGCATCGTGGTCGCCACCACGGTCGTGTACGCCGCCTTCCACCTCGCGACCGCCCAGGTGGCTCTGGTGGCGGCGGCGTTGCTCGGCGGCCTGGTCTGGGGCTGGTTGATGGAACGGACGCGATCGCTCGGCGCGACCATGCTGGCCCACGGCCTGTGGACCGGCCTGATGCTGGTCTTCCCACCCGTCTGAGGAGCCCCTCGGGTGGTGGTCCGGGCCTGGTGTCCCGAGCCACCCCCCGTGGTCGGCGCGGTTCAGAAGATCGTCGCCGCGTGCTCGGCCAGCGGACTGCGCACGCCCTTGGACAGGGTGATGTGGCCGAACAGCGGGCTGCCCTTCATCTTCTCGATCAGGGCCGCCATCCCCCCGTAGGGGCTGATGTAGGGGTTGTCGACCTGACCGAGATCGCCACAGAACACCACCTTGGAGCCCATCGCCATCCGGGTCAGGACGACCTTCAGCGCGGCGAGCTCGATGTTCTGGGCCTCGTCGACGAGCACGAACTCGTCGGTGATGGACCGGCCGCGCAGGTAGGTGATCGCGGCGAGTTCCAGCTGACCGCGGTCGACCAGCGACTCGATGGTCGACTGGATCTGGCGGTGCTCGCGGCTGCCGCGGCTGGCGGGCGAGTCGGTACGGAGCAACGCGTAGAGGTTGTCGTGCACCGCCGCCATCCACGGGTTGAGCTTCTCCGCGAGGTCACCGGGGAGGTAGCCGACCTCCTGACGACCGACCGCGATCAGCGGGCGGTAGACCGACAGCCGCCGGTAGGCGGTCGCCTCCAGCACCTGCTCCAGACCGCCGGCCAGTGCGAGGAAGGTCTTGCCGGTCCCGGCCATACCCATGATCGACACGCACGGCACATCGGGGTCGAGCAGCAGATCGATCGCGAAGGTCTGGCGCACGTCGCGGGGCGCCATCCCGAAGACCTGACGGTGCCCGGCGACACGGTGGACCGTCGCCGCGCCGTCCTCGTCGAGATCGATCACCCGTCCGAGGCCCGATCCGGACCGACCGGCGCGCAACACCAGACAGGCGTTGGGCCACAGTCCCCCGCCGACGCCCGCGAGATCGGCCACCTCGGCGTTCAGCTGGACCTTGCCGTCGCGGTGGAGGCCGTCGAGGACGTCCGGGTCGACCTCCAGCTCCAGGATGCCCGTGCTGTGCTCGTCGACCTGAGCGGTGTCGGCCCGGTAGTCCTCGACCGCGACCCCCAACTGGCTGGCCTTGATGCGCAGCGCGGCGTCCTTGGTCACCAGCGTCGCCTGCAGACCGATCGCGACACACAGGATGCGGTGGTCGGCCTTGGAGCGGTCGAGGTAGGGAGGCAACGGCACGTCGACGTGGTTCGACTCGACGCGCACCGACCCGCCGGAGGGCAACGGCATCGCCTCACGCAGACCGCGCGGTGAGGCCACCCGCAGCTCCTCGATCGCGCGGAGCGCCAGACGGGCGTTGCGCCCGACATCGTCCATCGCCGTCTTCTTCCGATCGAGCTCCTCGATCACGACCAGGGGCAGGACCACCTCGTGCTCGTCGAACCGGAACAGCGCGTTCGGATCGGCGAGCAGGACACAGGTGTCCAGCACGTAGGAACGGGTGGGGTCGGACGCGGTCGGGCTGGTCATCGGTGGCTCCCCTGTCAGGGGGCCCGCAGAGCACCACGTGCCGTGCGGGCCCAGGAACGACGAACGCCGCCCCGGAAGGGCGGCGTGGTGAGCGGCGGGTGGCTCGGAAGCGTTCGGCTCCGAGCGAGCCCGTCGGCAGCACGAGATCGAGACGTGGAGGGATACGGGCGATGGGGGCGTTCGCCGGTCCGATGACCTCGGTCGATGAGATGGGCCGTGCCGGTCAGCTCGGTCATGGTGGCGAACACCTCACGTCGGTCGACGCACGGTCTGGATGGGTTCGAAGCTAGCGCTCGGCGGGTTGCCCACCCGGCATGTCGAACCGGACACGGCGGAAGTTCACGTGTTCGCAACCCGTGCGGGCACGGACCATCCCGGTCCTCAGCGACCGAATCGACGGGTACGGCGCTGGTAGTCGCGCAGGGCTCGGAGGAAATCGACCCGGCGGAACTCCGGCCAGTAGGTGTCGCAGAAGTAGAACTCGCTGTGCGCCGACTGCCACAGCAGGAACCCGGAGAGCCGCACCTCACCGGAGGTCCGGATGATCAGGTCGGGGTCGGGCAGCCCGGTGGTGTAGAGGTGCGGACCGATGTCCTCCGGCTCCAGGGTGTTGGCGACCTGCTCGAGGGTGTGGCCCTGCGCCGCCCGGTCCGCGAGCAGGCTGCGCAACGCGTCGGTGATCTCTTGGCGACCGCCGTAGCCGACCGCCACCTGGACCCGGAGACGATCGTGGTGGGCGGTGGCTTCCTCCGCCTTCTTCAGGCACCGGCGGGTCGACTCCGGGAGCTGGTCCAGGGCCCCGACCGCGGTGACCTTCAGACCCCGGTCGGCCGCCTCCGTGGTGCACCCCATCTTGCGAACGGTCTCCTCGATGATGGCCATCAACTGGCCGACCTCCGTGTCATCGCGCGAGAGGTTGTCCGTCGAGAGCAACCACAACGTGACGTACGGGATCTCGAGTTCGAGACACCAGTCGAGGAACGGGTCGATCCGGCGGGCACCGGCCTCGTGGCCGACCGCCGCAGCACCGAGCCCCCGTTCCGCCGCGTAGCGCCGATTGCCGTCCAGGATGACCCCGACGTGCCCTGGCATGGGGCCGCTCGCCAGCTCACGAGCGAGCCGACGCTCGTAGAGGCGGTAGGCGATATCGAGGGCAGTCATGACTCGATGCTAGCCCGCGGGCCCCGCCTGACGCCTTTCGCCCGTCCGGACGGGCGGCCCTCCGAGCACGCCGGGTGAGCGTGGTGATACGCTTCCGTGACACGCCCGGACGCATCAGCGCCGGGCGTCGTTCGTGGCCGACCCCGGCCGTCCCCAGCCCGACGCTGGCACCGCACCATCGTGCACGACGGGGTCAGCGCGGGGAGTGACACCGCCGGGAAGCGCCTGGCATCGGTATCCGACATGGAGTGACCTATGGCCGAGACGTGGTTGAGCCAGGAGGCCTACGACCGCCTCCGCAGCGAACTCGACACCCTCAAGACCGAGGGCCGGCCGCGCATCTCCGCGGAGATCGAGGTCGCTCGCGCTCACGGGGACCTGCGTGAGAACGCGGAGTACCACGCGGCCAAGGACGAGCAGGGCAAGATGGAGGCCCGTATCCGTCAGGTCGAGGAGTTGCTGCGCGACGCCCGTATCGGGGAGCCCTCGGACACCGACCGGGCCCGACCCGGCCTGCTCGTCGAGTTGGAGGTCGACGGCGACGAAGAGACCTACCTGCTGGGCAGCCGTGAGGACCGTCACGACGAGTTCGACGTGCTCTCCGCCGACAGCCCGATGGGGCGCGCGGTGACCGACGCCGCGGAGGGCGACCAGGTCAGCTTCACGACGCCGTCCGGCATCAGCCTCGACGTGCTCGTCAAGGCGATCCGCACCCCCTGATCCCCGGGTCCTGCGCCGGGCCCCGGGACCGGCGGCCCGAGGGACGTCTCGCCCGCTCGAGCCCCACTCGTACCCCGCTCGAGTTGGGTCCCGTCCCGCCGAACGGCCCGACGCATCCCCGAACGGACTAGCCTCTCGTGCGGAGGATGGGGGCGATCGCCCACGATCCCCGGGAGCAGACGCGTGGTGGAACCCGAGGCTCGGCAACCTGCGCACGATGGGTACGGGACGAGCATGAGCACTCCATGGCGTGCCGTGGTGTGCGATTCGCGGCCCGTGGTCCGTGCGGGCCTGTCGGCGGTGCTGGCGCCCCTCGGCCCCGTGTGCGACGCCGCGCTCGAGGACGTACCGGCGGTGGTCACCACCGCACGCACCGACGTGCTGGTCGCCGGGCTGCGCATCGATGATGCCGACACGTTCCCCGTCATCGCCGCCCGGACGAGCGCCGACCCCTCGCTGCGCGTGCTGATCATCGCCGACGGTGCGACCGTGATCGACATGCGCGAAGCCGTGATCGCCGGTGTCGACAGCTTCATCCTGGCTTCGGCGCCGGTCGGCGAGATCCGCGATGCCGCCTCGGCGACCGCCCGCGGCGACCGGATCATCTCGCCATCGATCGCCATGCAGCTGGCCGGTTCCTGGCGGACCGAGCCCCACGCGACCGGTGCCGCGTCGCTGACCACCCGTGAACTGGAGGTCCTGCAGTTGCTGGCCGAGGGGCTCACCAACGACCGCATCGGTGACCGGGTCGGTCTCTCCAGCCGCACCGTCAAGACCCACGTCCAGAACCTGCTCCTCAAACTCGACGCGGGCGACCGCACCGGCGCCGTCGCCCGAGGGTTCCGTCTGGGCCTCATCCGCTAGCGTCTGCGCGTGGTCCGGCCTGGCGGCCGATCCTGCCGGGGGCGGCGATCCGCTGCGGGTCGCAGGTCCCGGTCGGTCCCGGGCTCGAGGAGCACGACGTGCGCGGTCTCATCGAACTCGCCGACGGGGTCCATCAACTGGCGGTCACGGCCGGCGTCAACTGCTGGGTCCTGCGGGACGAACACGGCGTGACGCTGATCGACACCGGCCTGGCGCGCAAGGGTCTGATCCCGAAGCTCGGCCGTCTCGGCATCGCGCCCGGTGACGTGACCCGGGTCCTGCTCACCCACGCCCATCCCGACCACGCGGGTGGCATCGCCGGGCTGATCCGCGCGGGCGCCGACCCGACCATCGAGGTGGGCGAGGACGACCTGCCGATCGTGCGCGGGGAGCAGGACCAGCCGACATCGGATGCGTCGACGTGGTCGGGGCGGCTGTTCAACCGCGTCCCGCCGCCGGGGCCGTTCGGAGCCCCCGTCGTGCATCCGAACGCCACCGCGTTGCGGCCGGGAGATCACCTCCCCTTCGCCGGCGGCATCGAGGTGGTCGCGACCCCGGGCCACACCCCCGGGCACCTGGCCTTCCACCTCACCGCGCACGGCCTGGTGATCGGCGGTGACGTGCTGTTCAACCTGTTCTCGCTGCGTCCGAGCCCCGCGTTCCTGTGTTGGCGGATCGCGCCGAACCACACCTCGATGACCCGGATCGCGGACCTCGCCCCCCGGACGCTCGCCTTGGCTCACGGACGTGCCGTGACCGACGACGTGGCCGGCCGCCTCCGTCAGGTCGCCGCCGACACCGCCTGACGCCACGCGCTCCGGTGGTGCCTGCGGGGCAACCGGCCGGCGGGGGCGGGGCGGCCGGGAGCGGCCGGCGGGTCGCGTGGGCATGGCCGCCGGCTCACCGGCGGAACCGCCCACGGCACCCCGCCCACGGCACCCGGACAACGGCACCGTCCAACGCGGCCGGCCGGCGGCAGCCGTCATCCGGGCCTGCCGTGGCGCCCAGGCCGCACGCCGACCCCGTCCAACGGCCTCCTCAGCTTCGCACCTCAGAAGAAGTCAGGAGCCTTCATGTCATCCACCTCGACCGATACCGACCGGTCCTCGCCGTTCAGCAAACGCCAGAAACGGCGGGTCATCGCCAAGCTGTTCTTCCTGATCGCCGGCACGCTGTCGTTCTTCCTGTCCGTCGCCCTGTGGTTCATCACCGAGGACATCCAGACCGCCATCTACGTCGGTCTCTGGGTCCCGTCGCTGTTCTCCCTGGGCGCCCTGGTCCTAGCTCACGAGGGTGACCGATGACCCCGGCGACGCTGTTCGCGATCGGCGCGGTCGTGTTCTTCATGGGGGGTCTGGGTCTGGTGCTCGTGGGCATCGACTACGCCGACCGGTGGCGCATCCGGGAGAAGCAGGACGACGAGGACACCTATCTCGACGAGGAGACCATGGGTCAGGCGATCACCGACCCTCGGCATCAGCGCCACTGACCGGATCCGTGGCCTCGGGATCCGGCGTGTGCTCGTCGAGGCCGGCACGGAGCCACGAGACCACCGCCTCGACGGCGGTGTAGGCCTCCAACCGCGCCTGGTCGGTGCCGGTCGACTCGGCGTCGGCGACGATGCGCACGAGGTGATCGACGCCCGAGACCCCCAACTCCAGCACGGCCTCGTTGCCACCGCTCGCCCAGCGGGCGAGTACGTAGCGGGCCAACGCGCCGACCGGTATCCCGGATGCCTCGCTCAGCCCACGTAGGGTCGACAGGACCTCGAGGTGGCTGTAGCCGGCGACATCCGCTTTGAGCCCCGCGAACGGGTCGTCCGCGGGCCAGTCGCCGTCCCAACGTTCGAGACGCACGACCGGCTCGTCGGACGCCGGCTCACCGGACGCCGGCTCGTCTGGCGCCGGCTCGTCTGGCGCCGGCTCGTCTGGCGCCGGCTCGTCTGATCCCGAACCCTCGGCGGGTTCGCCGACCCGTGCCACGGGCCGACCGTCGCGGGCGACTACTTCAGGCGCTCGATGATCATCGCCATGCCCTGACCGCCGCCGACACACATCGTCTCCAGCCCGAAGGTGCCGTCACGGTGGTTGAGGCCGTTGATCAGCGTGCCGGTGATCCGTGCACCGGTCATGCCGAACGGGTGGCCGACCGCGATCGCACCGCCGTGGGGGTTGAGCTTGTCGTAGTCGATCCCGAGGTCATCGGCGGAGGGGATCACCTGGGCGGCGAACGCCTCGTTGATCTCCACGATGTCCATGTCGTCGATGGTCATCCCGGCACGTGCCAGCGCCTGCTGGGAGGCGCCGACCGGGCCGTAGCCCATGATCTCCGGATCCAGCCCGGACACGCCGGTCGACACGATGCGTGCCAGCGGCTCGATGCCGAGCTCGCGCGCCTTGGTGTCGCTCATCACGATCACGGCGGCAGCGCCGTCGTTGAGCGGGCAGGCGTTGCCGGCGGTGATGCGCCCGTCGGGGCGGAACACCGGCTTGAGCTCGGCCATCTTGTCGCGGTCGGCGGGCCGGGGAGACTCGTCGGTGTCCATGGTGGAGCCGTCGGGTAGCTCGATCGGGGTGATCTCGTTGGACCAGAAGCCCTCGGTCTGCGCCTTCGCGTACCGGTTCTGCGACTCGTAGGCGAAGTCGTCCATCGCCTCGCGCGACACGCCCTTGAGCCGGGCGAGGTTCTCCGCGGTCTGACCCATCGGGATGTAGACGTCCGGAAGCTCCGACGGCTCCCAGGAGTCGGCACCCTGCTCGGCCATCCGCTTGGTGCGGGCCTGCGCCTCGTCGAAACGTGGGTTCTGGGTCGCCGGCAGCGAGTCCGAGTTGCCCATCACGAACCGCGAGACCATCTCGACCCCGGCGGAGATGAACACGTCACCCTCCCCGGCCTTGATCGCGTGCATGGCCATCCGGGTGGTCTGCAGCGACGACGAGCAGTAGCGGGTCAGGGTCGTGCCGGGTACGCCCTCCCAGCCGAGCAGCGTGGTGACCACCCGTGCGAGGTTGAAGCCTTGTTCCCCGCCGGGCAGGCCACAGCCGAGCATCAGGTCCTCGATGTCGCTCGGCTTCAGCTGCGGCACCTGGGCCATCGCGGCTTCGATGATGGTCGCGGTGAGGTCGTCGGAGCGCAGCTCGGTCATCCGGCCCTTGAAGGCCCGTCCGATCGGGGTGCGTGCGGTCGCGACGATGACGGCTTCAGGCATGGCGATCCTCCCAGAACGCTCGAACGGGCTCGGGGGACGATGTTAGGGCCTGTGGACAGTGGTTCCTAAAGCGCGATGAACGCCGGCCGATGAAGCTTTTCACGAGCTTCCCAACCGATGTCACCGACGCGCAGTGGGCGCTGCGCGTGAGAGACGTTCGATGATGCGCTCGTCGCCGCGCGCCATGGTGACTCCTGTGTCCGCTGGTCCCGCGTTCCATCTCCACCCGGGAGGACCGGTCACGTAAGTCGCCGCTCAGGCCCGCGATTCGAAGCCGGCGCGATGGTCGATGTCGTGGTCGACGCGCCGCGCTGCCTGCCGAGCGACGAGCGATGCCGGAGCCTGCAGGGCCAACGCCGCATCGGCCAACAGCTCTTCGATACTCGGGATGCACCCGCCGCACCGGGCGCCGGCTCCGCAGCTCTGCGCCACACCGTCGAGGTCGCAGGCTCCGGCCGCGATGGTCGCCCGGATGGCGCGGTCGTTCACGACCTCGCAGTGACAGACAACCATGGCCGCTCCTGGAACGGCCGCCCACCCGGGCGACGCGTGGCCGGTGGTCGCGGTGACCGACGGCCACGCGAGCAGGATTTAGGTGAGCCCCACCTACGGCGCGAGCCGGAGGGCGCGCCGCGCACCTCGGTCGGGTGAACCCTCCCCCGGTCGGCGCGCCGGGAACCTGCCACTACCATGAAGCAGCACTACACACGAGCCCATCGCCATCGCCCCCACGGACGCTCCATGCCCCCGCCGTCAGGTCCCGCGGCCGTGATCCGCGGACGCGGTGCCGTCACGAACCTCGGTGGGCAACTGCGCCGGGTCCGGCTCGACGCGAAGCTCTCCGCACGTGAGGTCGCGCGCCAGCTGGAGGTGTCGCCCTCCTTCATCTCCCAGATCGAGACCGGCAAGTCCCAGCCGTCGGTCGCCACCCTGTATGCGCTCGCCCAGCTGTTCGCGATCTCGATCGACGAACTGTTCGAGGCCGAGCACGTCGACCCGGATCACCGGGACCGCCCGGCGGAGCCGTCGACACCCCGGCACCACCGACCCGGGGCCTCCTCCGACGATCAGGACACCGAGGTGGCGACCGGACGGTCGGGAGCGCCCGAAGCGGCCGATCTCGACACCGAGGCGAGCGTCGCATCACACCGGTCCGGGATCTCGGTGGTGCGTTCGGACGCCCGTGCGACGTTGCGCTTGCAGTCCGGCGTGCTCTGGCAACGCCTGGCCGCCACCTCGGAGCAGGGCATCGCGTTCATGGAGGTCGTCTACCCCGTCGGCAGCGCATCGACCGACGACGCGACCATGCTGCGCCACGAGGGTTACGAGTACCACTACGTGCGAAGCGGCCGACTGGAGGTCGTCGTGAACTTCGACACCCACGTGCTGCACCCCGGGGACGCGATGGGCTTCGACTCCTCGCTGCCGCACCTGCTGCGCAACCCCGGCGAGGTCGACACCCACTGCATCGTCACGACCCACCGGTGCCCTACTGCACAGTCACAGTGAACGCACTAGGCTCGAGCTCGTTCACCGTTGGAGATCACCCGCCCCCGGCCGGACCGGACCCGGCGGCCGTCATCGGCCGCCGAAAGCCCGCTGCGGTTCGCCCGGGGCCCGTGCTCGCGAGAAGGACGGCCCTGCCATGACCACGTCGCTGCTGCCACCGTCCACGCCGACCGGCCTGTTGATCGGGGGCGAGTGGTCACCCGGTCGGGCCCGGCTCCCGGTCGTCGATCCGGCCACGCTCGAGACCCTGGCCGAGGTGGCCGACGCCGATGTCGGCGACGGGCTGGACGCGGTGAGCTCCGCCCGCGACGCGTTCGAACCGTGGGCCGCGACGCGTCCCCGGGCGCGGGCCGAGATCCTGCGCAACGCCTTCGAGATCATGACCGCGGAGATCGAGGACTGCGCCCGGCTGATCGTGCTGGAGAACGGCAAGGCCTGGAACGACGCGATCGGCGAGGCGACCTACGCCGCGGAGTTCTTCCGCTGGTTCTCCGAGGAGGCCGTGCGGGTCGCCGGCGGCTTCCGGGAGTCGCCGGGGGGCGACAAGACCATCATCACCGACCACGTGGCGGCCGGGGTCGCCTACCTGATCACGCCGTGGAACTTCCCGGCCGCCATGGCCACGCGCAAGCTCGCGCCGGCGCTGGCCGCGGGTTGCACCACCGTGCTCAAGCCGGCCGAGCAGACGCCTCTGACCGCGTTGTGGGTGGGCGAGGTCCTGCGGCGTGCGGGCGCCCCCGCCGGCACGGTCAACATCGTGACCACCTCACAGCCCGGCCCGGTCTCCGAGGCCATCCTCGCCGATCGGCGGGTCGCGACCCTGTCGTTCACCGGCTCCACCCCCATCGGCAAGCTGCTGCTCGCCCAGACCGCACAGCGGGTGCTGACCTCCTCGATGGAGCTCGGCGGCAACGCCCCGTTCCTGGTGCTCGAGGGGGCCGACGTCGACGAGGCGGTGGCGGGCGCGATGGTCGCCAAGATGCGCAACGGCGGTGCGGCCTGCACCGCGGCGAACCGCTTCTATGTCCACGAGTCGCTCGCCGAGGCGTTCACCGGCCGGTTCCGCGCCGAACTCGCGGCGATGGCGGTCGGGCCCGGCATCGACCGCGCGAACGACCTCGGCGCCATGGTCAGCCTCGACGAACGCGACAAGATCGTCGGACTGTTGGAACAGGCCGAGCAGGATGGTGGCCGCCTCGATCCGGTCGGGGAGGTCCCGGAGCACGGAGCCTTCATCGCTCCGCACATGGTCCACGACGTCGCACACGGCTCGACCCTCACCCGCCAGGAGGTCTTCGGTCCGGTGATCCCGGTGGTCACCTTCGACGACCAGGACACCGCGATCGAGATGGCCAACGACACCGAGTACGGCCTCATCTCCTACGTCTACGGCCGCGACAAGGGTGTCGGCATCCAGGTCGGTCGTCGTCTTCGCGCCGGGATGGTCGCGATCGACCGGGGCGTGCTGTCGGACGCCGCCGCACCGTTCGGCGGGATGAAGGAATCGGGACTCGGCCGCGAGGGCGGTTTCCACGGCATCCACGAGTTCCTCGAGACCCGCTACCTCGGCGTCACCTGGTAGCGGTGCCCCGGTCCGAAGGAGGGACCGGTCTCGGACGCGACCCGACCGAGCCGTTCGCCCGGGCGCGCTGAGGCTCAGGCGCGCAGGGCCTCGACCTCCGGGCCCCACGCGTCGGTGCCGAGCGCGAACTTCAGCGCCGCGAGGAACCGTGCCGCGTCGGCTCCGTCGACCAGTCGGTGGTCGTAGGTCAGACACAGGTAGGTGCGTTCGCGGATCGCGACGTGATCGCCGTAGGCGTCCGAGATCACCACCGGTCGACGCTCGATCTGCGGGGTCGCGAGGATCGCCACCTGCGGGGGGTCGAGGATCGGGGTGTCGAACAGCGATCCGGCCGAACCGGTGTTGGTGATCGTGAAGGTGGCTCCGGTGAGGTCGTCGGGACGCAGCCGGCGGTCGCGTGCCCGACCCGCCACCTCGCCGATCCGCGCGGCGAGCTCCACCGGATCGGAGCTGTGCGCGTCGCGCAGCACCGGCACCACCAGACCGTTCGGGGTGTCGACGGCGATGCCGAGGTTGACGTAGTCGTGGAACGTGCAGGTCCCGGCCTCGACGTCGATCGAGGCGTTGAGCAGCGGATGCGCGGCCAGGGTCCGGGCGGTGGCATGGGCGATGAACGCCAGCGGCGAGATCGAGCTGCCGATCCGGGCGCGCGCAGCGTCGCGGACCTCGGAGCGCAGCCGCATGATCCGGGTGACGTCCGCCTCGACCGCCGAGGTCAGCTGTGCGGTGCCGGCCAGGCTCTGATGCATGCGCCGGGCGATCGTGCGACGTGTGCGGGTCAGGGGCTCGGTCCAGCTACGAGCGGTCCCATCGTCCTCCGACGACCCCGAGTCGGGTGAGTCCCCCGGGTCGGGTGCCGCGCCGCGGGAGCTGTCGGCGGCCTCGGTGTCCACCGCGGCCGCCCGCACGTCGTCGGGGGTGATGCGACCGTCACGCCCGGTGCCGTCGATACCGCCCGGATCGAGCTCACCCTCACGCAACAACCGCTTCACCAACGGCGACAACCGGACGCCGCCGCGCGAGGGATCGGCCGCCGCCCGCACGTCGTCAGGGGTGATGCGACCGTCACGCCCGGTGCCGTCGATACCGCCCGGATCGAGCCCGCCCTCACGCAACAACCGCTTCACCAACGGCGACAACCGGCGCGGGGACGGCGACGGGGACGGGGACGAGGACGACGCCGGGGTGAGGCTTCGCACGTCGTCGGGGGTGATGCGGCCGTTCCCGCCCGTACCGGTGACGGCCCTCGCCTCGAGGTGCCGCTCGCGCAGCAACCGACGCACCAGCGGCGACAGCCGCTCACGCCCGGACACCTTCCCGTCCGAGGCCGCCACGAGCCCGGCCGCGGGGCTCACCCCGTCATCTTGGCGACGGTCTCCACGATCCGCTGCACCGACGGCAGGACCTCGTCCTCGAGCGAGTCCGAGCTCGGCAGCGGGATGTGGGGGGTGGTGATGCGTGTGAGCGGCGCGTCGAGGTCCCAGAAGCACTCCTCGCCGGCGATCGACACCACCTCGGCGCCCCACCCGCACAGCCGCGGGTTCTCCTCGACGGTGGCCAGCCGCGAGGTGCGCGACACCGACGACAGGATGGTGCGGGTGTCGAGCGGCACGAGCGAGCGCACGTCGATGACCTCTGCGGAGATGCCGTGCTCGGACTGGAGTCGCTCGGCGGCGTCGACCGCACGCGGCACCATCGAGGCCAGTGCCACCACGGTGACGTCGTCGCCCTTGCGCACGACCTTGGCGGTGCCGAGTTCGTCGACGATCTCACCGGCGGGGATCTCTCCCTTGGTCGGGTACAGCGACTTCTGTTCGAAGAACATGACCGGATCGTCGCTGCGCACCGCGGCGGCGAACAGCCCGATCAGGTCGGCGGGGTTCGATGGCGCGACGACCTTCAGACCCGGGATCATCATCGCCCAGTTCTCCACCGCCTGGGAGTGCTGCGCGCCGAAGCGCAGGCCCCCACCGTTGGCGGTACGGATCACCAGCGGCAGGTTGGTCTGCCCGGCCGTCATGTAGCGGGTCTTGGCGATCTCGACCGCCACGATGTCCCAGCAGGTGGCGAGGAAGTCGGAGAACATGATCTCCGCGATCGGACGCATCCCGGTCATCGCCGCGCCCATGGCCGCGCCGAGGATGGCCTCCTCGGAGATGGGGGTGTCGCGCACCCGCACGCCGCCGAACTCGTCGAGCAGGCCCTTGGTCGCCTTGAAGACCCCGCCCGCGGCGGCCACGTCCTCGCCGAGGAAGACCACGGATTCGTCGCGTCGCATCTCCTGGGCGATGGCCCGGGAGACCGCTTCTCGGTAGGTGATCAGTTCCGCCACGATGAACCTCCGTCCGCCCACACATCGGTGAAGGCGCTGTCGATGTCGGGGACCGGCCCGTTCCTGGCCGCCTGGGTGGCCGCGTCCACGGCCTCCTGCGCCTGCGTTTCGATCGCGTCGAGGTCGTCGGCGGCGACGCCCTGGTCGAGCAGGCGCTGGCGGTACATCGGCACCGGATCCCTCGCCAGCCACGCCTCGACCTCCTCCTTCGGCCGGTAGTCGCCGGGATCGGCGCGGGAGTGCCCACCGTGCCGGTAGGTCAACGCCTCGATCAGGCTCGGGCCACCCCCGGTCCGTGCCTTGTCGACCGCACGCCGTGCTTCGAGGTGGACCGCGTCCGGGTCGTTGCCGTCGACGATGATGCGTTCCAGGCCGTAGGACGCGGCGCGGTCGGCGGCGGGGTGTTCGACGGCGGTCACGTCGGCGATCGCCGTGTACTCCATCCAGAGGTTGTTCTCGCACACGAACACCACCGGCAGATCCCAGATCGCGGCGAAGTTGAGCGCCTCGTGGAACGCGCCGATGTTGGTGGCACCGTCGCCGAAGAAACAGGCGGTGACCTGCTCGGTTCCACGCAACTGCGAGGACCAGGCCGCCCCGGTGGCGATCGGCAGGTGGGCGCCGATGATGGCGTAGGAGCCCATGACGCCGTGTTCGACGCTGGTCAGGTGCATCGAGCCGCCCTTGCCGCCGCACACCCCGTTGGCGCGGCCGAGCAGCTCGGCCATGACGCCCTCCATCGGCACGCCACGCGCCAGGGTGTGGGCGTGCCCGCGGTAGGTGGCGAAGGTGTAGTCGCCCTCGCGGAGCGCCTCGGCGACCCCGGCGGCGATGGCCTCCATGCCGAGCGACAGGTGCGAGGTGCCCTTCACCAGGCCTTCCTGGAACAGCCGGTAGGCCCGTTCCTCGAACCGCCGGAGCCGGACGAGCTGGCGGTACAGGGCGAGTCGCGTGTCACGGTCGATCGACGGGACGTCGGTCGCCGATCCGGCGGGTGCGGCCGGTGGGGTCGTGGTAGCCACGTGGGCCTCCTGGTGCTCGGGGCGGTGGTCTGGGGTAGAGGGTCTGCGGTGGTGGGTCTGCAGTGGTGGGCGTGCGGGCGGCGGTGGCTCGGTTCGGCGGTGTGGCCGGCGTCAGTAGGCGTTGGCCACGAACAGCTCCTCGGCGGGGAACAGCGTCAGCAGCTCCGCGCCGTTGGCGGTCACGACGATCTCCTCCTCGATCCGTCCCGCGGAGCGACCGTCGGCCCCCGGACAGAAGGTCTCCAGCGCGAAGACCATCCCCTCGCGGATCTCCACCGGGTGTTCCAGCGAATTGAGCCGGCTGATGATCGGTCGCTCGTGGAGCCCCAGTCCCAGCCCGTGACCGAACTGCAGACCGAAGGCCTCCATCTCCGAGTCGAACCCGAACTCGTGGGCTTGCGGCCACAGCCGGGCGATCTCGTCGGTGCCGACGCCTGGCTTGACCGCCTGGATGGCCGCGTCGATCCACTCCCGTGCCTGGGTGTAGGCATCGTGGTGCGCCGAGGTGGCGCGTCCGACCGCGAAGGTCCGGTAGTAGCAGGTGCGGTAGCCGTTGTAGGCGTGGATGATGTCGAAGTAGGCGGTGTCACCGGGGCGCATCAGCCGGTCCGAGAACACGTGAGGGTGGGGGTTGCACCGCTCGCCCGCGATCGCGTTGATCGCCTCGACCTGTTCGGAGCCCATCTCCAGCAGTCGCTTGGTGGCGAGTGCGGCGATGTCGTTCTCCCGGATACCGGGCTTGAGCGCCTCGGAGATGTCCTGGTAGACACCGTCGACCATCGATGCGGCCTGGCTGAGCAGCAGGATCTCGTCGACGTTCTTGATCTCGCGGGCATCGAGCATCACCTGCTGGCCGTCCCGGATGTCGAGCCCGGCGGCCTCCAGTTCGCGCAACACCGAGATCTCCGCCACGTCGACGCCGACCGGAAGCTCTGCGACGCCCTCGTCCCGGAGCACCTCGGCGATCTCCTGCGCGGCGTTGCGGGGCAACCCGGTGCTCGGCGCCATGGCGCCCTGCAGCCCCGTGTTGCCCCCGCGCGACTGGGTGGGTTCGAGCCACGGCGAGTACAACCGGTGGTTCTTCGCCGCCGAACCGAAGTCCCAGATCCACGGTTCGCCGGTGCGCGTCAGCAGCGCCCACCGTTCGGTCTTGTTGTAGCCCCAGGTCCCCAGATGCGTGCTGGTGAGGTAGCGCACGTTCGACGACTCGAACACCAGTAGCGCCCCGAGGTCACTGGCATCCAGCGCCTGCCTGGCGCGTTGCAGCCGGTAGCCGCGGAGCCGGTCCATGTCGACCCGCATCTCCCAGTCGACCGACTGGATGCCGGGGGCGGCGATACCGCTCTGGGCGAACTCGGCCATGGTCGGGCTCCCTCCGCATACTCGTGTACTCACCCTCGAGCACTCGGCAGACGCCGTCCCGCAAGAGGATGCAATCGTTTGCCTGTAGGGAACGATAGGTCAGAGTGCGCCCGCCGTCAAGACACGATCAGCGAGGCCCACCGCACCCCGCGACCGTGGTCCTGCCACCGCCATCGCAGGCGCGCCTCAGCCGGAGGCGGCCCCCGCGTACCCCTGCTGCACCGTGGCCGACCATCGCCCGTGCTGCTCGCGTACCCGGATCGGCAGTCCGAACGCCTCCGAGACCGCTCCGTCCGCCAGCACCTGGGCGAGCTCGCCGTTGGCCACGACCCGGCCCCCGCGCAACAGCAGCGCCCGGCGCATGCCGGTCGGCAGTTCCTCGAGGTGGTGGGTGACCAGCACCACGGTCGGCCCGTCCGGTTCCCCGAGCAGCGCGTCGAGGTCGGCCAGCAACGACTCACGGCCGCCGAGGTCGAGCCCGGCGAACGGCTCGTCGAGCAGCAGCAGGGCCGGATCGATCGCCAGTGCGCGGGCGATGCGCACCCGCTGACGCTCCCCCTGGCTGAGCGTGTCCACCCGGCGCCCGGCGAGGTGGGCGACGCCCACGCGGCTCAGCGCGCGCTCCGCGGCGGCGCGCGTGGCCGGATCGTCGAGCACGTCGGGCGGTGGCCAGGTCCCGCCCTGACGCGCGACGGCGACCAGCGGGAGCACCGCCGCCCGCACGTGCAGCAGCTCGTCCAACGCCGTCGACACGAACCCGATCCGCGGTCGCAACTCGCGCAGGTCGCCGCGACCGAAGGTGGTCCCGAGCACCGTGGCCTCGCCGCGGGTCGGATGCCGATAGGTCGACAGCACCCGCAGCAGGGTCGTCTTGCCCGACCCGTTCGGCCCCAGGACCGCCAGGTGCGCGCCCGCGTCCACCTCCAGATCGATGTCGTCGAGGAGCGTGGACCCGTCGACGGTCAGGCCGACCCCCCGCAGCCGAACGACGGGCGGGAAGCTCACGGCAACGGCGCCCGGGTGACCGGACAGCTCATGCACCTCGGCCCGCCGCGGCCGCGGGGCAACTCGAAGGAGGGGATGGTGCGCACGGTGATCCCGGCGGCCTCGAGGATCTCGTTGGTGGCGACGTTGCGCTCGTAGGCGATGACCTCGCCGGGACGGATCGCGAGGGTGTTGTTGGCGTCGTTCCACTGCTCGCGCTCGGCCCGGGTCGAACCCAGCGCCGGCTCGATCGCGTGGGCCTGGTCGAGCCCGGCCGCCCAGGCCAGACCCGGCACGAA
Source organism: Nitriliruptoraceae bacterium (assembly GCA_003558435.1). Lineage (GTDB taxonomy): Bacteria > Actinomycetota > Nitriliruptoria > Nitriliruptorales > Nitriliruptoraceae > PWLR01. Next base: position 59,546 of record PWLR01000086.1, read on the forward strand.
CCCGGGCGCGTCCTCGACGTGCATGCCGCCGCCACCGCGCGGGGTGAGCTGGAACGAACGCAGCGACCGGCACATCTTCGGGTAGGTCAGGAACGTGTCGACGTCGACCTGGGTGACGATCGTGTCGAGGTGCATCGCGGCGCGGACCTTGGGCAGATCGACGGCGAGGATGCGGTCCACGACCCCGGCGGCGAACAGGCGCGAGGCCAGCGTCTCGATGCCGGAGGGGGTGGTGCGCTCCGAGATCCCGATCGCGATGCCGCGTTCGCCGACCACCAGCACGTCGCCGCCCTCGAAGGTCGCCGGGTAGGCGTCGTGGTCCTCGTCACCGAACCAGACCGGCGACGAACTGAACCTCGGGTGCTCGCGGTAGACGGTGCGCAGCAGGTCGGTCTCCCGGCGGCGCACCAGCCGGCTCATCGGGGAGAGCACCACGCCTTCGCCCAGCCAGGCGGAGGCGTCGCGCATGAACACCAGGTTGACCACCGGCGAGAGCAGCAGGTCGTTGGGGTCGCCGGCCGCCGCGACCAACCCGTCGATCGCGCCGACCTCCTCGGCCTCCTCGAGCGTGAGCCCGCTGATCAGGTGGTCGACGAGCTGCCTCGGTTCGCAGGCGAGCAGCAGATCGCGCACGCGCTCCACGGCCTGCGGGCCGCAGGTGGTCTCGGTCACGTGGCGGTGCACCAGTGTGCGCGCCAGGACCGGATCGGCGACCACCTCCGCGAGCAGTTCCTCGACGTAGAGCACCTCGACGCCCGCGCCGCGCAGCAGGTCGGCGAACGCGTCGTGCTCGATCTGGGCGTGTTCGAGCCACAACAGCTCGTCGAACAGCAGCTCGTCCATGTTCGTCGGGGTGATCCGGGTCAGCTCCGCACCCGGACGGTGCAGCAGCACCGAGTGCAGCTGGCCGACCTCGGAGCGGACCGAAGGGGCGTGCTCGCTCATCGCGGGCCTCCGCGGCTGCCGAGCACCCCGGTCGGCTCGAACCACCGGCCGTCCTCGGGCAACGTCTCCAGGGTGATGCGCGGCAACGCCTCCCCGAACAGCCCGATGATGGTCTCCAGGTCGACGAACCGCACGCCCGGCGTGGTCGAGAGCTGGCCGGCGTACTCCGCGAAGCCCAGCACGTTGACCGCGACCCCCAGCCCGGCCAACTCCGTCAACGGCTCGATGAACGCCCGGGCGTCGTTGGATCCGACGTAGACCGCCTCGAGGTCGCCGTCGTCGTGCCGGCTCCAGAGGTGGTCGATCATGTCGTCGTCGACGTCGCTGTCACCGTGTTTCGGTTTGGCGAACACCCGGAAGCCCTGCTCGAGCAACCACAGCACCCACCCGCGCAACGGACCCGCCACGTGTGGGGCGACGTTGACGAACACGCACGCCTCGACCGGGTCGTGGTCGCCGGCGTGGTCCACCAGCCAGTCACCGAGCACCGCCAGGTCCGGCCGGATCTTGGCCGTGGGCTTGCCGTCGATGATGTTGGCCAACGTCATGTCGATGTTGGGGGCATCCCAGACCAACACGTGACGACCCACAGCAGCTCCTTGTGCACGTTGGCGACCGGCTCGGCGCCGACCATCGGCCGCATCCTAGGAGAGCCCCTGTGATCGGGGCGCGCCGCGTACCGTGACCACGGACCCACCGGCCCCCCGTCCCGACCGAGCAGGACCGCTCATGGACCCGCTACTGCCCCGCGCCGTCGACGACTACCTCGACGAGCTGGTGACCGCGCAGCTCTACGACCCCGTCGTGATGGAGATGGAGCGGCGGGCCTCGGCGACCGGCTTCCCCATCGTCGGGCGCGCCGCGGGCCGGTACCTGGAGCTCACCACCCACATGGCCGGCGCCCGTCGGGTCGTGGAGCTCGGCAGCGGCTACGGCTACTCGAGTTTCTGGTTCGCCCGCGGGGTGGGTGAGGGCGGCGAGGTGATCGGGATCGACCACGATCCGCAGAACGCGCACCTGGCCGAGAGCTACCTGCGCCGCGCCGGGATGTGGGAGCGTTGCGCGACCCGGACCGGGGACGCGCTGGAGCAACTCGCCGCGATCGAGGGCACCATCGACCTGGTGTTCTGCGACATCGACAAGGACGGCTACCCGGCCGCGTGGGAGGCCGTCGCCGACCGCCTGGAGGTCGGTGGACTGTTCGTGTGCGACAACGCGCTCTGGTACGGCCGCGTCGCGGGCCTCGCCCCGACCGACCAGGACGCCGAGGTCGCGGCCGCGCAGGCGGCCGTCGCTCCGGCCGTGGCGGCGATGACCCGCGAGGTCGTCAACGACCCGCGCTACCTCACCTCGGTCGTGCCGATCCACGACGGGCTGCTGGTCGCCCAACGCATCGGCTGAGGCCCCGCTGATGCGCGTGCGAGGGGCCGCCCCGGTCCGGGACGGCCCCTCGGGTGGTGCCTGGGTGGTGCCTGGGTGGTGCCTTTATGGTGCGAGCTACCGGGCAGGCCCTACCGGACCCACCGAACCGGGCTCGGTCACAGCCCGAGATCGAGCGGCAGCAGCACCGCATCGATGGCGTGGACGACCCCGTTGCTGGCGGAGATGTTCGGGATCACGACGGTCGCGGTGCTGCCGACCGCGGTGATCTCGGCCTCGGGGCTGACCGAGAACGTGGCACCCGGCAGAAGCGTCGAGATGGTGCGCTCACCCCGCTTGGGCAGCACGCTGTTGGTCGCACGACGACCGTCGGTCACGTGGTAGCTGACCACCGCTTCCACCGTGCCGTCACCCAGCAGGTCGTCGATCGCCGCGAACGGGCCGTCGGTGGCGAGCACGTCCGGGTCGAGTAGCGGCGCGACCGCCCCGACCAGGCCCAGGAACGCCGCATCGGTCGGCGCGAAGACCGTGTACTGGTCGTTGTCGAACAGGCCGGCGACGAGCGCACTGTCCGGGTTGGTCTCCGCGATGTAGTTGACCGCGGCGAGCAGCAGGGTGAACTCGGGGTCGTCCTCGTCCCCGGCGCTGGCGGCCACGAGGTCGACGATCGAGTCGCCGCTCGGCTGCACGCCCGCGGGCGGGCCCTGCCGTGCGGTGGCGGGAAGTGCGGCGACGAGCAGCAGGCTCGCGGCCATGAACGTTACGAGTAGGCGACGCATGGTGGATCTCCTCCGTCTCGGGGTTCGATGCTCCTTGTACGGAGCACCACCCACCGCGGCTGCTCGGTGGTCGTTGCGCAGCAGACTTCGTGCGCTGGGACACGCACGCTTCACCGACCGTGGTCGCCACCGGGCCCAGGTGACCCGAGGTGACCTGGCGGTCCGAGCGCAGGGCGCGCCACCGCCCGCCGACGCCTCAGGCGACGACCGGCCCCCGGCTCGCCACCACGTAGACGCCGGCGACGATCAACACGGCCCCGCCCAGGCGGATCGGGTCGAGCGCCACGGCCCTGCCGAGGATCCCCGAGGACTCGATCGCGAAGCCGACCACCAGCTGGACCCCCGTGACGATCGCCAGGGTCGACGCCAGACCGAGGCCGCCGACCGCGATGGCGATGCCGGTGACCAGCAGCATGCCGGCCACGCCCGCGAGCAGGACCCACGGTGCCTGGCGGACCTCCGCGACCCGGAAATCGAGCCGCGACGCCATCACGCCGACGAATCCGAACACCAGGCCGCCGACGTGGACCCAGAACGCGACCACGAACGGGCTGACCCGGTCGCCGAAGGCACCGATGATGGCCGACTGCACGGCGATGAGCACGCCCGCGACGATCGCGGCGGGAAGGGCGATGTTCACGGACGACTCCGAGGGGCGGTCGGGCTGATGACCGACCGACGAGCGTAGCCGGGACCCGCTTTCGACCCGTCCACGGACACGACCGCGAGCATCGCCCGTGACCACGGCCGATCCCTGCCGGCTCGGCGGCCCTACGTCTGGTCCACCTCCGCTTCGCGCGGCCAGTACCGCAGGGTGCGGCAGGTCTCGACGAACCGCGTCGCGGAACCGGGCGCGTCGAGGGCGACACACCCCTCGTCGAGGTCGGAGGCGACCCCCGCCTTCTCGAGCAGCGGCATCGCCTCGGCGACGTACCCGATGTACTTCGCGTGGGCGAAGGCGTCGGTGACGAAGTCCCGCGAGGTCGCGTCCAGCGCGAGCCGCTGCGCCCCGGGCTCCGAGGGCAGCAGCGCCACCGCGTCGTAGAGCACCGACGGTCCGCCGTCGACCTTCTCGTCGGCCTCCACCAGTCGGCCGTCGCTGTCCTCCACGCCACCGACCTCGGGCGCGACGAGCTCGTACATCGCGCCCTCGGCGGTGAGCGCCTGGGTGAGCTCGGCGAAGCGCTCGGCGTCCATCCCGTCGGTGGCGAGGATGCCGACCTTGCGGCCCTCGAACGTCGACGGCCCGTTGAGCAGGATGCTGAGCGCGGGCGAGGGCGGCAGGTCGTCGCGGACCTCGCTGACCACCTGCGCGGGGTCGGGCAACCCGAGCCGGAGCCCCCGGGCCACGCCCGCGGCCAGGTCCTCGTCGATGTGGCGCAGGTGGGAGACGACCCGCGCCCGGATCGGCGGGTGCTCGCACTTGCTCAGCTCGAACACCAGGGCGTCGCGCAGGTGGATCTGCTCGACGGCGGTCTGGCTGAGGTAGAACTGCCGGGCCTGGCTGTAGTGGTCGGCGAAGCTCTCCGGCCGGATCCGCAACTTCACGCCCTCGACGGGTTCCGGGTGGGCCTGCAAGCCGCGGTCGGGCGACTCGCGCGGGCCGCCGGCCGCACCACTCCAGCTGTTGGGTTCGTAGTTGACCCGACCCGTCGGGTTGGTCATCGCCATGTGCCCGTCCTGCTGGAAGTCGAACACGGGACACTTGGGGGCGTTGACGGGGATCTGGGTGAAGTTCGGGCTCCCGAGCCGCTTGAGTTGCGTGTCGAGGTAGGAGAAGTTGCGTCCCTGCAACAGCGGGTCGCTGGAGAACTCGATGCCCGGCACGATGTTGCCGGTGTGGAACGCGACCTGCTCGGTCTCGGCGAAGAAGTTGTCGACCACCCGGTCGAGCACGAGCCGGCCGACGCGCCGGACGGGGACCTGCTCCTCGGGGATGATCTTGGTGGCATCCAGGACGTCGAACTCGAACGATGCGGCGAACTCCTCGTCGAACAGCTGCATCCCGAGTTCCCACTCGGGGTGATCGCCGGCCTCGATGGCGTCCCACAGATCCCGGCGGTGGAAGTCCGGGTCGGCACCGTTGATCTTCAGCGCCTCGTTCCACACCACCGACTGCATCCCGAGCTTGGGCTTCCAGTGGAACTTCACGAACGTCGATCGTCCCTCGGCGTTCACGAGCCGGAAGGTGTGGACCCCGAAGCCCTCCATGAACCGGAACGACCGTGGGATGGCCCGATCCGACATGGTCCACATGATCATGTGCATGCTCTCGGGCGTGAGCGAGATGAAGTCCCAGAAGTTGTCGTGCGCCGTCTGGGCCTGCGGGAAGCCGCGGTCGGGCTCCTGCTTGGCGGCGTGGATCAGGTCGGGGAACTTGATGGCGTCCTGGATGAAGAACACCGGGATGTTGTTGCCCACCAGATCCCAGTTGCCCTCCTGGGTGTAGAGCTTGACGGCGAAGCCGCGCACGTCACGGGCGAGGTCCCCCGAGCCCTTGTTGCCGGCCACCGTGGAGAAGCGCACGAACGCGGGCGTGCGCTGGCCCTCGTGCTGGAACAGATCGGCGCGGGTGATGTCCGACAACGACTCGTAGGTCTCGAAGAACCCGTGTGCGCCGTAGCCGCGGGCATGCACGACGCGCTCCGGGATGCGTTCGTGATCGAAGTGGAACAGCTTCTCCCGCAGGTGGTGGTCCTCCAGCAACCCGGGGCCGCGTTCACCGGCCGTCAGCGAGTTCTGGTCGTCGGCGACCGGGGCGCCCTGGCGGGTGGTCAGCACGGGCCGCTCACCGTCGGCGACCTGGTGGGTGTCACCACCCGGGCGCTGGTCCACCTGTTCGTGGAACGGGGCGCTGCTCGCCTGCGGCTCGGACGGGTCGGATGCGGGGGCGTTGCGGTCGCTCACGGAGGTCTCCGGGGGTGAGTTCACGTCGAGGGCACCCCACCCTCTTCGCCCCGTCGCACCGCGCCCCTCCCGACGCACGTTCCTAGGACCCCGATCTTCGTCGTTCTCAACGCGGCTCGGTGTGCCACCTGCCGGGATGTGGTTCGTATGCGGGCCCGAGCGACCCGCCTGGCTCGCGACCGCCCCCGTGTTCGGGTCCCGGACGACGCGCTCGTGACGCTCGGCGAACCTCGGTTCCAGGCACGGGGATGGCGACGGCTACCCTTGGCAGGTGCCGGACGCGCTGCGCGACGGCACCCCAGCCGGAGGTGGAGCCGTGAGCCACGACGACCCCGCGCCGACCGAACGCGAGGTCGCCACGCTGCCGGAACCCGACCGCCCCTGGCTGATCCGCACCTACTCCGGGCATTCCTCGGCGACGGCCTCCAACGAGCTGTACCGCACCAACCTCGCCAAGGGCCAGACGGGGTTGTCGGTTGCGTTCGACCTGCCGACCCAGACCGGCTACGACCCCGACCACGTCCTGGCCGCCGGCGAGGTCGGCAAGGTCGGCGTGCCGGTCTCGTCGCTGGCCGACATGCGCACGCTGTTCGACGGGATCCCGCTCGAGCAGATGAACACCTCGATGACCATCAACGCGACCGCCATGTGGCTGCTGTCGCTGTACATCGCGGTGGCCGAGGAGCAGGGCGCCGACGTCGCCCAGCTGACCGGCACCACCCAGAACGACATCCTCAAGGAGTACCTGTCGCGCGGGACGTACGCGTTCCCGCCGCAGCCCTCCATGCGGTTGACCACCGACGTGCTCGCCTACACCGTCGAGCACCTACCGAGGTGGAACCCGCTCAACATCTGCAGCTACCACCTGCAGGAGGCGGGGGCCACCCCCGTGCAGGAGCTCGCGTTCGCCCTCGCCAACGCCATCGCGGTGCTCGACGCCGTGCGCGACCGGGGGCTGGTCGCACCGGAGGACTTCGGCAAGGTCGTCGGGCGGATCTCGTTCTTCGTCAACGCCGGGATCCGGTTCGTCGAGGAGGTCGCGAAGATGCGCGCCTTCGTCGAGCTGTGGGACCGGATCTGCACGGAGCGCTACGGCGTCACCAACCCGAAACTCAAACGCTTCCGTTACGGGGTGCAGGTCAACTCGCTGGGGCTGACCGAGCAGCAGCCGGAGAACAACATCACCCGCATCCTGATCGAGATGTTGGGGGTCACGCTGTCCCGCGACGCCCGCGCCCGCGCGGTGCAGCTGCCGGCGTGGAACGAGGCGCTCGGCCTGCCGCGACCGTGGGACCAACAGCTGTCCCTGCGGATCCAGCAGATCCTGGCGTTCGAGACCGATCTGCTGGAGAACGGCGATCTGTTCGAAGGCTCGGTGGTGATGGACGCCAAGGTCGCGACGCTCATCGACGAGGCGACCGAGTTGTTGGACTCGGTCCTGGCCGAGGGCGGGGCGATGGAGGCCGTCGACCTCATGAAGGGCGAGTTGGTGCGCTCCAACGCCCAGCGCCTGCGCCGGATCGAATCCGGGGAACAGACCGTGGTCGGGGTCAACGCGTTCACCTCCGCGGAGCCCTCGCCCTTGATCGACGAGGAGGGCGGCATCATGGTCGCCGACCCGGCGGCCGAGGCCGACCAGCTCGCACGGTTGGAGGCGTGGCGGAGCGCCCGCGACGACGCGGCGGTGGCGGACGCCCTGGACGAGCTGCGTCGTGTGGCCGCCACCGACGACAACCTGATGCCGGCTTCGGTCCGCTGCGCGAAGGCGGGGGTGACCACCGGCGAGTGGTCGCAGGTGCTGCGTGAGGTGTTCGGCGAGTACCGCGGGCCGACGGGGGTCGGCGAGGGCGCCTCCTCCTCGGCCGGGTCGCTCTCGGCGGAGCTCGAGGCCGGCCGCAAGCGGGTCCGCGCCGTGGAGCAGCGCCTCGGTCGCAAGCTGCGCATCCTGGTCGGCAAGCCCGGTCTCGACGGCCACTCCAACGGCGCGGAACAGGTCGCGATCCGCTGCCGCGACCTCGGCATGGAAGTGATCTACGAGGGCATCCGTCTGACCCCCGAGCAGATCGTGCGCGCCGCGGTCGACGAGGACGTCCACCTCGTCGGGCTGTCCATCCTGTCGGGCTCGCACCTCGCGCTGGTGCCCCAGGTGCTGGCCGGGCTGCGTCGCGAAGGCCACGACGTGCCCGTGATCGCCGGCGGGATCATCCCACCCGCTGACGAAGCCACGTTGCGCGCGGCCGGGGTCGCCGCGGTGTTCACCCCCAAGGACTACGTACTCACCGACGTGCTGGTCGCGGTGGCGGAACTCGCCGGCGAGACGCTCCAACCCGCGTGAGGAGGGCGCCACCCGACGGTGGCGCCCTCGGTGATCGTGTGCGGGGTTACCTGCCGCCGCGCTTCTGGCCGGAAGCGAAGTAGCTCACGCACTGACCCTGGTTCCGGTAGTCACCGGCCTTCCAGCCGCCGTTCTTGCACTCGTCCTTGTTCGTCGGGGCCTTCTTCACGGGAGGCACGTAGGCCTTCAGAGCCGCCTCGGCCTTCGCGAGGGCGGCCTCGGCCTTGGCGAGGGCCCGCTTCGCCTTCGCGAGCTTGGCCTCGATGGTGTCGACGACACCCTGGAGGCGAACCAGTTCAGCCTTCGCGTCGCTCAGCGCCTGGCTCGCCTCGGCGACCGCCTTCTTGGCGTCGCCGACCGCCTTCTTGGCATCGGCAACCGCCTGCCTCGCGTCGGCAACGGCCTGCTTCGCCTCGCCAACGGCCGCGCGGGCGTCGCGGACGGCTGCCCGCGCCTCACGCACGTCCTTCTTCGCGCCGGGGAGCGCATCCTTGGCCTTCTGGCACTCCGCCCGCTGTGCCTTGCTACCGACGCACTTACCGCGCTTGTTGGTGGTGTCCTTGATGACGCGCTCGAGGCGTCGGACCTCGTGGCGTGCGTCCTTCAACGCCGCCTCGGCCTTGGCGAGGGTCGCCTCGGCCTTGGCCAGCTGACCCCTCGCGGCCCTGAGTGCCTTCAACGCCCCGCGAAGCTCGCGCTCGGCCCTGCTCAACGCTCGCTCGGCCTTCTTCAGATCGCGCTCGCGGGCGTCCACGACCTTCTGCTGCGCGTCCACCTCGGCCCGCGCCTTGACCAGTTCCTTCTCGAGGCGTTTCACCTCGGCTTGCCGCGCATCGACCCGGGCTCGTGCGTCGACGACCGCCTGCTCGAGTTCGGCCTTCTTGGCATCGGTCTTCTCGCCTGCGCTCGCCGGCACCGCCAGCATGCTCAACGCCAGCAACATCGCGGTGAGCAACGTCATCATCCGTCTCATAGTGCGTCTCCCTGGGCGCTCGTACGCGCATAGATCGCGGAAACGTGTGTGGGCTCTGCTTCTGACTCCGCAGTCGGATCGATGACCGATTCGCTGCCAACCGGATCGCTGGCACACACCCCGTTCTGCCGGCCTCGATCGCCGACATATCGACCGTAGATCGCGCTCTGAACGCCAAACTGACACGAACCTGACGGTGCCTTCGAGCGCAACGACCATGAGGTACAGCGATGACGGTGACCGTTCAGCCGAACAGGACGCCTGGGGTGCCGACGAGACGGGCAGGCTCGATCGGATGGCACCCAACGGCCCCCGCATCATGGTGATCGACGACGATGACGCGCTGCGAGACGCCGTCGAGTCGGCGTTGTTCCGCACGGGCTATGGCGTGTGCGCGAAACCGGATGGCTTCGCCGTCACCGGCGACCTCGCCAGCTTCCGACCCGACCTCGTCATCCTCGAGGTACAGCTCTCGGAGGGTCCGAGCGGCCTACGCCTCACCCGGATGATGCGCGCAGCTCACGAACTGCCCATCATGCTGGTGTCGAGCAGGGACAGCCTGATGGACCGGATCGTCGGGTTCGAGGCAGGTGCCGACGACTACGTGGCGAAGCCCTTCGACATGCGTGAACTGCTCGTCCGCGTCCGAGCACTGCTACGACGGAGCGGCAAGCTGACATCGCACACCTGGCAGGTCGGCGACCTGGTCGTGGACGAGGTGGGCCGGAGCGCCTTCCGCAACGGCGTCGAGGTCGAACTGACCCGGACCGAGTTCGATCTGCTCGTGGTGCTCGGTCACCATCCGTACCAGGTGTTGTCCAAGACCCGCCTGCTGGCCAATGTCTGGGGCTACGGACACTACGACCACAACGTGGTCGAGGCCCGCGTCAGCGCACTGCGGCGGAAGCTCGAGCACCACGGCCCACGGCTGATCCACACCGAGCGCGGTTCGGGGTACCGGTTGCGACCCGCGGAGCCGAGCAGGACGTGACGAAGCTCCCAGACGGGGACCACGGCCGCACGGCTACCTCGCCGGCCAGGGGTCACCGGACGACGAGCGATGCTCGCCAGGGTCTTGACACACCGTCCTGCCCGAGCCCCACCGTCACCAGGAGCACCCTATGACCGTTCGCCCCGCGCGCCGGCTGCCGATGACACTCGTCGCGATCCTCGCCCTCACCGCCTGCAACGGCGAGCCGGACGAGGGCGCGCCGGAACAGACGGCGCAGTCGGTGGCCGTCGTCGGGCAGGACACCTTGACCTGGGATGCGGAGGAGTTGACCGTCGATGCGGGCACCATCACCGTGGAACTCACCTGCGAAGACGGCGTCAACCACAACTTCGTGATCGCCGAGACCGACGAGGAGGTCGCCGAGTGCGCTCCCGGTGAGAGCGTCAGCGGCACCGTGGATCTCGACGCCGGCGAGTACGAGTACGTCTGCACCGTCCCCGGTCACGAGCAGACCATGCGAGGCACGTTGACGGTCAACTGACGCGACGGATCACACCTGCGCGTCACCCGAGCCGCGGAACCCGCGGTCGAGCAGACCGCTCGCGTAGGCACGCACGGAAGCGTCGGCGGTGTCAGGGAGCTCGTCCTCCAGCGTGCGCGCGAACGCGTCCGCGGTCGCGTTGATCACCACGGTGAAGCCGGCGCCGGCTCCCTCCCCGCCGAGCACACTGGGATCCTCGGAGACCGCATCCATGTAGTCGGCCCACGAATCGAGGTGGGCGACATAGCGGTCACGCACCTCCTCTGCCCCGTCGACGTCCAACTCGTCGTCGAGTCGGTCCCGGACTTCGAGCAGATCGTCACGGGCCGTCGCCCCGATGTCCTGCAGTTCTTCGATGAGCGCATCCGGGGACTCCGCCGGCCCGGAGAAGATCGTCGCCAGCTCGTCCTGGAAGGCGATCATGACCCGTTCTGAGGCGTCGATGTCGACCAGGAGTTGGCCGTAGACGGCATCGGCGCCGGACAACGACTCGAGGTCGGGCGGCTCGAGCACGTCGCCGGCCGCCTCGTCGTCGGTGCCCTCGCGGTCCCCTCCCTCTGGGGGGTCGGGGCTGCCGTCGTCGGCCTCGTCGTCGACGGGGTCTCCGCCGAACGCGAAGGGTGCGTCCCCGCGTTCGAAGGTGGTGGCCACCGCGAACCCGACGGGCACGCCGACCACCAGCAGGACCGCGGCCACGAGCAGGGACCGCCGACGGCGACGGCGACGGCGTACCGGCGGCGGGATCGGGGGGCCCTCGGCGTCCTCGACCTCGACCTCGAGGTCATCGCGCTCGGCCCGCGGCGCCGTGGCGGCGCCGGCATCGGGTGGGGTCCAGGAGGCTCCGGGCGTGCCGGGAGCTGCGGCCGGCGGCGGGCCCGGTGGTGGCGGGAACGGTGGCCTCGGGGCCGTGCCGCCGTCGCGTGGCGTCGCCGGATCCTCGGTGGAGCCGTCGGTGTCGTGCGGATCCACGCGGTCCCCCCGCTCGGCCGGGGGCCAACGTACCGGCAGCTCCCACGTGGCCGAGCCCGTCCGTAGGGGCTCGCGATCAGTCGGTGACGATCGGGAAGCCCTCCGACTCGAGCGCCGCGTGCAGCGCCGTGACGTGGTCGTTGCCACGGGTCTCGAGCTCGAGGACGACCTCGACCTGGCCGAGCTGGAGCCGGTGCTGCAACCGGTGGTGCGAGACCCCGACGACGCTGGCACGGGCCTCGGCGACCAACGCCAGCAGCCTCGACAGCTCACCGGGGACATCGGCCACGCGGGTCCGCAGGGTGGAGTAGCGCCCGACCGACGCCAGACCACCGGTGACCAGATGCTGGAGCACGAGGGGGTCGATGTTGCCGCCGGAGACGGTCGCGACCACCCGCCCCCTGGTGTCGACCTTGCCGGCGAGCAGTGCCGCGACCGCGGCTGCCCCAGCCGGTTCGGCGACCAACTTGGCCCGTTCGAGCAGCAGTACCACCGCGGAGGCGAGTTCCTCGTCGGTGACCGTGACCATGTCGTCGACCAGCGCCTCCACGTGCTTCAGGGTCAGCACGCCCGGTCGCTTGACCGCGATGCCGTCGGCGATGGTGTTGGCGGTGGGCAGCAGCAGGGGGCGACCCGCAGCCAGCGAGGGCGCGAACGAGGCGCATCCGGCGGCCTGGACCCCGACGATCCGGATGTCGGGCTTGAGCGCCCGGAGGGCGACCGCGGTACCCGAGATCAGGCCGCCACCACCGACACAGACCACGACCGTGCCGATGTCGGGGACCTGCTCGGCGAGCTCCAGACCGAGCGTTCCCTGGCCGGCGATGATGTCCGCGTGATCGAACGGGTGGACGAAGACGCGTCCCTGCTCCTCGGCGAGCGTCTGCGCCGCGTCCATCGCCTCGTGCAACCCCGGCCCCACGAGCTCCACCTCGGCGCCGTAGGCCAGCGTCGCGGCCAACTTCGGCAGGGGCGCTTCGGTCGGCATGAACACCGTGGAGTGCACCCCCTGCATCGAGGCCGCCAACGCCACCCCCTGAGCGTGGTTGCCCGCCGAGGCACACACCACCCCACGCTCGCGTTCCTCACGGTCCAACTGGGCGATGCGGTTGTAGGCCCCGCGCAGCTTGAACGAGCCGGTGCGCTGCAGGTTCTCGCACTTGAGCCAGACGTCGGCGCCGACCAGCTCGCCGATCGCGCGCGAGCGCTCGACCGGCGTCGTGCTGGACACGCCTTCGAGCCGGACGGCCGCCGCTCGCACGTCATCGATGGTCACCAGCGCCACGGGGCACCTCCTGATCGCGGTGAGGGTAGGGGGCGGGGCCCCCGCGACGTCGGGAGGTGCCCCGGCTCGCCTCTCGCGCTCGCCGCGGCCTAGCCTCGACCCCACGAGGCGATGCGAGCCGTGACCGACCGCCACCGCCACCGAACCGCCGAACCAGGAGCACCAGACGATGGCTGACGAGTTCCGCACCGCACGCGACACCATGGGCGAGATGCGCATCCCGATCGACGCCCTGTGGGGGGCGTCGACCCAACGCGCGGTCGAGAACTTCCCCGTGTCCGGCCAGCCGGTCCCGGTCCAGGTCGTGCACGCCCACGCGATGTTGAAGTGGGCCGCGGCGATCGCCAACCAGGACATGGGCGTGGTCGACGCGGAGGTCGCGGAGGCCATCAAGCAGGCCGCCGACGAGGTCATCGCCGGCCAGCACGACCACCAGTTCCCCGTCGACACCTTCCAGACCGGGTCGGGCACCTCGACCAACATGAACGTCAACGAGGTGCTGGCCAACCGGGCCAAGCAGATCGCCGGTGAGGACCTCGCCTCGGACAAGGTGCATCCCAACGACCACGTCAACGCCTCACAGTCGTCGAACGACACGTTCCCGACGTCCGTGCACGTCGCCGTCGCACGGGTCGCCAAGACCGAACTGATCCCGGCGCTCCAGCACCTCGCCACCTCGCTGCGCGCGAAGGCCGACGAGTGGAAGGACGTGGTCAAGTCCGGGCGTACCCATCTGATGGACGCCACCCCGGTCACCCTGGGCCAGGAGTTCGCCGGCTACGCCCGTCAGATCGAGCTCGGCATCGCCCGGGTGGAGAAGTCGCTCGAATCCGTCTACGAGCTCGCCCTCGGGGGCACCGCGGTCGGCACCGGCCTCAACTGCCCCCCGGGGTTCGTCGACCGCGTCATCGAACTGATGGCCGACCGCACCGGCCTGCCCTTCCGCGAGGCTGAGGACCACTTCGAGGCCCAGGGCGCGCGCGACGCGCTGGTGGAGGTCTCCGGCGCCCTGAAGACGGTCGCGGTCAGTCTCATCAAGATCGCCAACGACGTGCGGTGGATGGCCTCGGGACCACGCACCGGCCTGTACGAGATCCAGCTGCCGGAGATCCAGCCGGGCAGCTCGATCATGCCGGGCAAGGTGAACCCGGTCATCCCCGAGTCGGTCCGCCAGGTCGCCGCGCAGGTGATCGGCAACGACGCTGCCGTGACGATCGGGGGGCTGTCGGGCGAGCTCGAGCTCAACGTGATGATCCCGTTGATGGCGCGCAACGTCATCGAGTCCGAGACCCTGCTGGCGACCGTGTCGCGCATCTTCGTGGACAAGTGCCTCGACGGCACGGAAGCGACCTCGCAGGGTCCGGAGCTGGTGGAACGTTCGCTGATGCAGGTCACCGCCTTGGTGCCGGAGTTCGGCTACGAGCGCTCCGCGGGGCTCGCGAAGAAGGCCCACAAGACCGGCCAGACCCTGCGTGAGGTGGCGCTCGAGGACGGCATCCCCGAGGACAAGCTCGACCGGCTGCTCGACTACAAGCGCATGACCGAGGGCGGGGTGCTGTAAGCCAGCGGCCCCGGGCAGAAGCGACCCACCGTCAGCCGTCGGGGCGCCGGCGGCTCCGACCCGTCTGCCGAGCGGGCCCAACGGCTCTAGGCTGGCCCCAGGGTTCGGCGGACGATCGACGTGGGAGCGGGCGCGCTCGCGTCGCACCCGCCCCGGAGCACCACGATGTCCACCGGTGCCCGGTCGTCACGCCACGTCACGGTCCTCGTCCTGGCCGCGCTGCTGTTCGGTCTGCTGGTACCGGCCGCGACGCCGGCGGCGACGGCGGCCGCGCCGATGTTCGGCCACGACATCTCGTGGCCGCAGTGCTCGGTGGCCGCCGGCGGCTACGGGCTGCCGATGCCGCCGAGCTCGACCGAGTTCGTGATCATCGGACTGACCAAGGGCCTGCCGTTCACGGAGAACCCGTGCCTCGCGTCGCAACGCGCGTGGACCACGTCCCGATCGAAGCCGGCGCACGCCTACACCATCCCCGCCTACCCCACGGCCGCCCAGCTCACCAAGCACAAGGCCGCGGGCCCCTGGTCGAGCGCGACCCCCGCGGGCCGACTCAGCAACGTGGGTTATGCGGAGGCCGCCTTCGCACTGGGCACCCTGAAGAAGGTCGGCTGGACGCCACCGGTCGTGTGGATCGACGTCGAGCCCCGACCCGCCCAGCCGTGGCCCTCGGGCACGAGCGGCCAGCGGCTACGGAACCGCTACGTGATCGAGGGGATGATGCGCGGCTTCCGGGACGCCGGCATGGCCTACGGCCTGTACTCCTACACCAACGGTTGGAAGGAGATCGTCGGCTCGTGGCGGTTGCCCGGGGTGCCGGTCTGGGCGACGGCGGGACGCCTCGACTACCCCGACGAAGCGTTGGACCGCTGCTCACAGCCGAGCTTCTCCGGGGGCCGGGTCCTCATCTCCCAGTGGTACGACGACACCCGGGACTACGACCGCACCTGCGGGTCCTACGCCTTCACCGCCCTGCGTGTCCCACCGTCCTCGCTGTCGAACTCCACGAACGAGTTCGACGGCGACTGGAACAACGACGTGCTGGCTCGGGTCGCGGCGAGTGGTGACCTGCGCCTGTATGCGGGTGACGGCCGCGGCAAGCTCCGGGCGCCGGTGCGCATCGGCAAGGGGTGGCAGGTGATGGACCTGTTCGACACCGCGGGTGACCTGAACGGGGACGGGGCCCTGGATGTCATCGCCCGGGAGAAGGCGACCGGCTACCTGTGGCTGTACCCGGGCAACGGCAAGGGCGCGTTCAAGGCGCGCATCCGGATCGGGACCGGCTGGAACGCCATGAACGCCCTCGTCGGGGCCGGCGACCTCAACGGTGACGGCCGGGACGATGTCATCGCCCGCCAGAAGTCGAACGGCTGGCTGTGGCTGTACCCGGGCAACGGCACAGGCGGGTTCTCCCCCCGCGTGCGCATCGGCACCAGCTCCGGCTGGAACGCCATGAACGCCCTCGTCGGGGCCGGCGACCTCAACGGTGATCGTCATGCCGACCTGCTGGCGCGCAACGCCAAGACCGGCGAACTCTGGCTCTACCCCGGCAACGGCAAGGGCGGGTTCGGCACCCGGGTGAAGGTCGGCACGAGCTGGAAGGGCCTCGACTCGCTGAGGTGATCCGCTCGTTCGACGGCGCTCGGACGGCCCACGCCTGGCGTTGACGCGGCGACGCCGGTCATCCGCCGGCGGCGAGCCCGGGGACGCCGCCGGCCGCCTCGAGCCGCCCCCCTCCCCCATGAGCGGGAGACCAGATGACGGTCGAGTGGCCGGCTGAGACGGTCAGCCCGGGCCCTTGCCCGCGCCGCTGCGCCCTCGGGAACCCATCACGGCTCCGACGACCAACAGGATCAGGCTGATGATCAACAGCCAGAACAACCCTTCGACGATGATGCCGATACCGCCGAAGATCAACGCCAGGATGATCAGGACGATCACGATGCCCATACACGGTCCTCTCTGTAGAGCCGAACCCTACGACCCGCCGTCGTGACCACGTACCCGTGCGAAGGGCGGGGTGGCCGTTCGACCACGATTCCTTGTCGCGCCACAGCGTCGAGGTCGCGTAGGGAGCCCAGCCCCGACCGGCAGGCGCGGCCCCGACCGGCAGGCGCGACATCGGACGCCACGCGCGACGCCGGCCGGTGGGCGCGCCCTACCCGAGTTCGGCGATCGCCGCGGTGACGCCGAGGTCGACCTCCGCGAGGTGGTCGTCGTCGAGGGGATCGCCGTTGCCGTCGCGCACGAAGAACACGTCGACCGCCTCGTGCCCGAGGGTCTGGATCCGGGCGACCACGATCTCCAACTCCAGCTCGGCCAGCGCCATCGCGATGGCGTAGAGCACCCCGATCCGGTCGAGCGTGCGGATCTCGAGCACCGTCGAGCGCCCGGCCGGGTCGGTGTCCACGGTCACGCTCGTCGGCACCGGTGGCAGCTTCGCCACCCGACGGTCGTCGGTCCGGGCCTTGCGTGCGACCCGGGCGCGCACGGCCAGGCGACCGGCAGCGGCGTCCGAGAGGTCCCCCTCGACCCGCGCCCACCAGGAACCCCCGGCACCTTCCGGCGGCTCGATCTTGAAGGTGTCGACGGCCAGACCGTCCTGGCGCGAGAACGCGTCGGCCGCGACCACCGACCCGCCGTGCAACGCGACCACCCCCGCCACCTTGGCGAACCACCCGTGGCTGTCGAGCGCGACGACGTCCAGCTCGTCGATGCCCTCCAGACCCTCCGGATCGATCTCTCCCGGCGTCACCCGGGTACGGACCTCGGTGGGACCGGGGCGTGACGCGGTCATCAGGGTGTGGCGGACCACCGCCCGTGCCGAGACCGCCGCGGCGTAACGGGAGGGCAGCATGGCGAGGTGTTCGCGCACCGCGTTCGGGTCGGCGCCCAACTCGGGGGCCAGCTCCTGGGCCTCGCGGGCGGTGACGACGGCGCCGTCGGCGACCTCGTCGGGATGGGTCTGCTCGAGCACGGCACTGACTTTCGTGACCAGGCTGGTGACCAGCGACGCCGTCCACTCGGTCCAGGCGGTCGGCCCCGTCGCCCGGCCGTCGGCGACGGCGAGCAGGTGCAGACACGCGAGGGTGGATCGGTCGCCGATCAGTCCAGCGATCTCTTGCGCGAGCGCCGGGTCGGCGATATCGCGTTTTCGGGCGGCATCGGGCAGGACGAGGTGCAGACGTACCAACCTGCCGACGAGGTCGATGGTGGGTGGGCGTGCGCCCATGCGCCGGGCGAGCGCCTCGGCGATCGGGACGCCGGTCTCGGCATGTGGCTCACCGACCGCCTTGCCGACGTCGTGCAGCAGGGTGCCGATCATCAAGCCCTCGCGGTCGTCGACCTCCCCGAGGGTCTCGGCGGCCCAACGCTCGCGACGCACGAGCTCGCCCAGCTGCGCCGCGGCGTGCCAGGCGTGACGATCGAGCGCGTAGCGATGGTAGGGGTTGCGCTGCGGACGACCGCGTAGCGGCGCCCACTCGGGCAGGATCGCGACCCACACGCCGACCTCGTCGAGTTCGGCCAGAGCGGGCAGCGCGACCCCGCCGCGCCACAACACCCGTACGGCGCGGTCGCGGGCCGCATCGGACCAGTCCCAGGCCACCTCACCGCGTTCGGCGCGTTCGCGCAGTCGCGCGGCGCTGCCGCGGTCGAGTACCGCGCCCGACGACGCCAACGCCGAGAGCAACCTCGTCGGCAGGTCGGGTGCATCGATGTCGTGGTCCTGGGGGATGCGCAGCACCCCGTCGACCAACTCGAAGCCGTCGACGAACTCCTCGGTCGGCCGGCCCCGTCGACGCTTGCCACGCACGACGTCCGCATCGATCAACGCCCAGGCCCGCCGGTGGACGTGGTCGACGGTCCGGGCGGCGAGGTAGAGCCGGTTGAGCAGCACGTGCGGGGCGAGCTGGTGGTCGTCGACGTCGACGATGCCCATCCGCTGCGCGACCGGGTCCTGCAGGTCGAGGCGCAACGTCTCGGTCCGGTCCGCGACGAGATGCAGGGCGACGCGGGCCGCGAGCAGTTCCTCCTCGGCGCGCGCGAGCCGGGGTCGATCGGGGGCGCCGAGGTAGCCGGCGGGGACCAGCGGATCGAGTCCGGCCGTGCCCACCAGGGCGGCCGAGGCCCAGCGCAGCGACTGGATGTCGCGCAGCCCGCCGGCCCCGTTCTTCAGATCGGGCTCGAGCACCTCGGCGGCGTCCCCGGCCTTGTAGCGGCGTGCCTGGTCGGCCGATCGCAGCGCGGCGAGGAACTTGTGCGGGCGGCGGCGCAGTCGACGGACGACCTCCGTGCGCACCAGTTGTGCCAGCCCGACGTCACCCGCGATCGCGCGCAGATCCAGGGTGGCGGTGGCGCTGTCGAGATCGTCGACCGCGCCCAGCGCCTCACGCCGGTCCCGGACCGCGTAGCCCACCTTCAGTCCGGCGTCCCACAGCGGGTAGACGATCTCCCGCACGACCCCCTCGAGGTCGTCGTCGCCGACCCGGTCGTGTAGGAGCAGCAGGTCGATGTCCGAGTTCGGACACAGCTCCCGCCGGCCGTAGCCGCCCACGGCGACCACGGACAGTCGGTGGGCCTCGAGGCTGGGTGCGGCGAGTTGGGCCAGCGCGTCGTCGACGGCGTCGGACCAGGCCTCGCACCAGGCTCGCCCCGGCGGTGGACCGGCGACGCGCAGGTCGTCGCCGGTCGCCCGCAGGCACGCGATGATGTCGCCGGGATCGTCGTGGACGGCCCCCCCGTGGTCCCCGGACGCGGCCGTGTACTCAGAGCGCGACGGCATCCTCCTCACCGGTGCGGATGCGCACGATCTTCTCCACGGTGGTGACGAAGATCTTGCCGTCCCCGACCTGCCCGGTCTGTGCCTGCTTGATGATCGCGTCGATGACGTCGTCGACCTGCAGGTCATCGGTCAGGATCTCGAGCTTGACCTTCGGCACGAACTCCACCGTGTACTCGGCACCCCGATAGATCTCGGTGTGTCCACGCTGGCGACCGTAACCCCGGACCTCCGAGACGGTCAGGCCCTGGACCCCCAGCTCCTGCAGGGCCTCCTTGACCTCGTCGAGCTTGTGCGGCTTCACGATGGCCGTGACGAGCTTCACGTCGTCCTCCTCGGTGTACCGACCCGTACCAACTGGCGGGCCGATTGAACTGACGGGTGCACCCCGGCTCGGATGGTCGCCCACCCGGAACGGTGATGCTCGCGGGGCGGTGTCACCTATCGGTGTCCGGTGCGTTTCGACCCGGTTACGCCCGGACAGGATGCCCGAACGCGGCCAGGGATGCCGTGAAGGCGTGCACGTAACTGCGGGACCCCACCGGGCCGATCTCGGCGGCACAGAACGCCCCGGCCACCGCCCCGCGCACATGGGCCCCGACCGCGGTGACGTCGTGGTCCGGTTCACCGAACAACCGTGCCCCGCGACCGGTGCAGCTGAACAGCAGGCCCCCGGCGAGCCCGTCGACGGTCGCGAGACGGCTCTGGAGTTCCGCCGAGGCGGATGCCGCGTCGCGCACGTGGAACTGCACGGTGCGGCCGACCTCGATGGCGTCACCGACGGTCAACGCGCCCGAGGCGGGTTCGACCCCCAACACCCCGCGGACCAGGAAATCGCCGGTCCGGTAGTGGTCGCGCGCGTCCTGCACCACGACACCGAGGTGGAGACCGCCTCCGCGCAGCAGCGCCCGGTCGGCGTCGTCGACCTGCTCCAACAGCTCCTGCAACCGATTCGTCGCCGGTTCGCCACCGAGTTCCAGCACCCGGTCGCGCACGGCGCCGGTCACCGTCAGCGGTTCGCCCACCGGTCGACACCCCTGCGACACCACGGCACCGATCGCGGCGCCGGTGATCACCACCCCGACCGCGCCGTCCTCGTGCACCCGATCGTCGAGGAGGAACCCCGCCCGCCCGGGTCCCCCGGTCATCAGACCGCCGATGACCACGTGTCCGGGTCGCTGCTCACCGATGCGCTCGAGCACCTCGGAGGCCGGGAAGCTCGCGGGATCGGCCAGGACGAGCGTGATGTCGTCGGGACCGCTGTCGGGCCAGCCGGCCACGGCCAGACCGCCGCCCGACGGGCGCAGGGTCCATGCCCGGAACGGCTGCAACGAACCATCCAGACGCGAGGCGCCCCACACGCTGACGGCGGGCCCCGACTCGACCTCCTCGTCCGGGCCGATGACCCCCTGAGCCACCGCCCCGAGCAACACGCCCGGTTCCAACCGAGCCTCGATGGCCGCGGCGATGCCCGCCAGATGCTCGTGGTGCTCCCGGCTCACGAACACCACCACCAGCTCGCAGGAGGCGTCCGCGTCCGCGTCGCGTAGGGCGACGCCGACGGCGTCGGCGGCCTCGGCGGCCGCCACGCCGGCTTCGGAGGTCCGGGACAGGGCTGCGGCGGTGTTCAGGGTCGTCTCCCAGGTGATCGGAACTTCGGTGGTCGCGGGGGCCACCCTCCGAGGTTCTTCGGCACGCTTCGAGGCTCGTCACCGCTCAGCGTCATCCTCGGGCGCGCCACCGAGGCAGGGGTCACACAGCGTCACCAGCGTAGGTGGCCGACGGCCGGCCGACGTCGACGGATCCGACACCCTCCCGGCGGGGGCACGCGATCGCCGCCGCCCGAACCCTCAGCCTCAGCTCGACAGGCACATCCCCGGCACCCGCAGAAACGCCCTGAGTGGCCATACGCGCACTCCCCTCGCGAGGTCGCGCGCTCACACGTGTCGTTCGCTGCCTCCGTGCACGCGACGCACGGACAGGCACAGCGTGCGTCAAGAGTCAGTTCAATAGCCCTTGACAGTCTGCCCCTGACTGTCAGGTGCGCCACCATGTCCGACGCCCCATCGGACGGCGCACCAGGTGGGCGCCCTTCCCCAAGGGCCGCCCATCAGCCGGTCGACGCCGTGCCCCGCGCGTCCCGGCTTCGGACCCCCGGCGTTCGCGCCGGGGGTCCACCTCTTTCACCGATCACGCCCCGGCGCTCGGCCCACCGGTGACCCGCCAACGGTCGGCCGGCGCTCACCGTCGCGTGCACGCCGCACGGGTCAGGTGACCGAGAGTGGTCGGTGCGTGGGCTGTTCAGCCCTGCTGCAGCCGTTCGATCATCAGCCGGGCGGCCTCGGAGGGGTTCATCGCCACCGAGATCCCGTAGCCCTCCAGGATCTCCTTCTTCTCCGCGGCGGACTCGCCGCCCTCGCCGCCCTCCTTCACGATCGCGCCGGCGTGGCCCATCTGCTTGCCCTCCGGCGCCTCGAAACCGGCGATGTAGCCCACCACCGGGATGTCGGGGATGTTGTCGCGGATCCATGCGCCGGCCTTCTGCTCCTCCGCCCCACCGATCTCGCCGACGAAGGCGATCGCGTCGGTCTCCGGGTCGGCGGCGAAGGCCTCGATCACGTCCAGGAACTGGGTGCCGATGACCGGGTCGCCACCGATCCCGACACAGGTCGAGATGCCGATGCCGGCCTGGGCCAGTTCGTGCATGATCTGGTAGGTCAGCGTGCCCGAGCGACTGACGAGCCCGACCTTGCCCGGGAAGGTGATGTCGGCCGGGATGATCCCGACGTTGGACTTGCCGGGGCTGATCAGCCCGGGACAGTTCGGTCCCAACAGCCGGACCCCACCGCGACGCACGACCGTGTCGTAGACCTCGGTCATGTCGTGGACGGGCACCCCTTCGGTGATGGCGATGATCGTCTCGACCCCCGCCTCGTAGGCCTCCAGGATCGCGTCCTTGGTGAACGGCGCGGGCACCATCACCATCGAGGTGTTGGCGCCGGCTTCCGTGACCGCTTCCTTCACGGAGGTGAAGACCGGCACGTCCAACCCCTCCCAGGTGGTGCCCCCCTTCTTGGGGTGGGTCCCGGCGACCACGTGGGTGCCGTACGCCTGGTTGCGCTTGGCGTGGAACGTGCCCTGGGATCCGATGCCCTGGACGACGACCTTCGTGCTCTCGTCGATGAAGATGCTCATCTGTGTTGTTCTCCTGCTGCGCCGCTCATCAGGGGCGCCTCGTGGTCAGCTCGTGACGGGCGCTCAGGCCTGGCTGGCGAGTTCGACGGCGGTGGCGGCCGCCTCCTGCATGGTCGCCGCGGCCACCACGCTGTCGCTGGCGGCCTCCTCGAGGATCCGGCGGCCCTCCTCGGCGTTGGTGCCGTCGAGACGGACCACCAGCTTCTGCGGGAAGTCCCCCAGGCGCTTGATGGCCTCCAGGATCCCGTTGGCCACCTCCTCACCACGGGTGATGCCACCGAAGATGTTGATGAACACGCTCTTGACCGACGGGTCCTTGAGCACCAGGCCCAACGACTCGGCCATCGCGTCGGCCGATGCGCCGCCGCCCACGTCCAGGAAGTTGGCGGCCCGTCCGCCGTTCTGCGCCACGACATCGAGCGTGGCCATCACCAGCCCCGCGCCGTTGCCGAGCACCCCGACCGAGCCGTCGAGCTTCACGTACTGGATGCCCTTGGCCTTGGCCTCCGCCTCGAGCGGGTCGTCGGCGTCGATGCCCTCGATCTTCCACTCGCTGAAGCCGTCGTGGCGGAACGCCGCGTTGTCGTCGAGGGTGACCTTGGCGTCCAGGGCGATGACCTGCCCGCCCTCGGTCTTGATCAACGGGTTGATCTCGGCGAGGGTCGCGTCCTCGTCGCGGTAGGCCGCGAAGAGCTTGACGAGCAGCTCGGCGGTCTCGTCGACGATGTCGGCGGGGAACTTGGCCTCGGCGACGATGCCCCGGGCGGTGCCGATGTTCAGTCCGCCGACCGACTCCGCCGGCAGCAGGGTGCGCTTGACCACGGCCTCCGGGTTGGTCCGGTTGACCTCTTCGATCTCCACGCCGCCCTCGCGGGAGCAGATGATCAGGTGGCCCTTGTTGACCCGGTCGTGCATGACCGAGAGGTAGTACTCCTCGGCGATGTCCGAGGCCGGTTCGATGTAGACCACGTTGACGATGTGGCCCTTGATGTCGAGACCGAGGATCGCTTCGGCGTGTTCGCGCGCCGCGTCGACCGAGGGTGCGTACTTCACCCCGCCGGCCTTGCCGCGCCCACCGGTCTTGACCTGCGCCTTGACCATGACCGCGGTCGCGCCGTCACCGATGTGCTTCTCCGCGGCGGCGACGACCTCGTCGACGGTCCGGCAGGCCGTGCCCGGGGGTGGGACGGGTACGCCGTTACGGCCGAACAGTTGCTTGCCCTGGAACTCGACCAGGTCCATCGGTGTCTGCCTGTCGTCGGAGATAGTGGGGGTGGTGGGGTGGTGCGACCGGAGCGTGCGGGCACAGCGGGCTCAGACGCGCTCCGGGACGTTCGCGGCGACCCAGTCGGTGATGGTCTTCATGGGTGTGCCGGGCGTGAAGATCTCAGCGACGCCCTGGGACTGCAGCACCTCGATGTCCGCGGCGGGGATGATCCCACCACCGAACACGATCACGTCGTCGGCGCCCTGCTCGCGCAGCAGCGCCACGACCTTGGGGAACAGCGTCATGTGCGCCCCGGAATGGATCGACAGACCGACGGCCTGCGCATCCTCCTGGATGGCGGCCGCGACGATCTGGGCCGGGGTCTGGTGCAGGCCGGTGTAGATGACCTCCATACCGGCATCGCGCAGCGCGCGAGCAACGACCTTGGCGCCGCGGTCGTGTCCGTCCAGACCCGGCTTCGCCACGATCACACGGATCGCCATCTGTTGCCGCCTCCCGGGTGTCGATGCCGGTGAGCGTAGTCGGGGGGCGGCACCGGCCGCGAAGCGAGGGGCACCGCCCGGGCACCGGTACCTTGCGGCGGTGGTGAGCCAGAGCCCCCAGCCGCCCGACGAGCGGCCCGAGTTCGGCCCCTCCGGCTACCTGCCGGAGCGGGCCTCGAAGCGTGCCCGCAAGATCGTGCTCCGGGCACCGCTGGGCCTGCAGTGGCCGATCGCGGCCGTGGTCTCGGGGCTGGTCGTGGTGGCCGCCGGTGTGCTGTTCCTGCGCGGCAGCGACGCCCCACCGCCCGAGCCCTGGATCGCGGTCGGCGAGGTCGCCGACATCGGTGCGGCGCAGCCGATCGACGAACTCGACGTGCTGCTGGTCGGCGCGGGGGGCCGGCTGCGGGCGTTCGCGGAGGCGAGCGAGATCGGTTACTGCGAACCGAGCAACCGCCTGGAGACCGCCGACGGCCGGGTCTGGAACCTCACCGGTCGCGGGCTCGGCGGCACCCCGTCACTGGCCGAGCATCCGTCGTTGGTCCAGGACGGCAACGCCTACCTCGACCCGTCGCGCACGGTGCCGGGGCCACCGGCCTCCGACGAGCCGGTCGAGCCCGGCTGCGGCTAGACCCCGCCGTTGGTCGCGACCTCCTCGAGACGCACGAGGGTCGCCTCCATGCCCTTGAGGTTCTTCTTCGGGAACCCGGCGATCTCCAGTGCCCGCTTGGCCTTGGCCGTCGACCAGTCGAACGACTCCGTGACCTGCGTGCCGCCGTCGACCGCTTCGAACTCGTAGCGCCACCGGTGGCCGTTCATGTGCCGCCAGGCGATGCGTTCGCCCTCCACGAACTCCACGACGGTGTTGGTGATGGGGTACTTGGCTCCCATCTTCATGTCCATGCCGAACTTCGTGCCCTGGGCGAGCCGGTCCGGCTGGTCGTCCTGGAGGGCCTGGACCGAGCCCGAGCCGTCGATCACCGGATGCATGGCCGGGTCGGCGACGATGTCGAACAGCGCCTGACGATCCGCCGCGATGACGCGGGTGGTCGAGACCTTGCGTTCCTTGCTCACGAGAGTTCCGATCGGTCCGGTTGCTGGAGGTTCGTCGCTGGGTGTTCGCGCCGAGGGGCCGGCGTGGACCGTCAGTCGACCTTCACCAGCGGGGCGTAGGCGAGCATCAGGTGCTTCCGGCCGTGGTCGAGGAAGTCGACGGTCGCCTCGGCCTTCTCCCCCTCGCCCGACAACGCCGCGATGCGCCCCTCGCCGAACTTGGTGTGCATCACCCCGTCACCGACGTGGAACTCGGTGCCGCCCATCTCGAGCATCTCGATGTCGCGGACCCGCTTGGCGGCCGAGCCCCCGCGGGACGCCCCGCGCAGATCGACCAGTTCCTCCGGCACGTCCTCGAGGAACCGCGACGGCGGGTTGAAGGAGGTGCCGCCCCACAGGGTGCGGTGATCGGCATGGGTGAGATACAGCCGATCCTGCGCCCGGGTCATCCCGACGTAGGCCAGGCGACGTTCCTCGTCGAGCTGCAGGGGCTCCGACAGCGAGCGCACGTGCGGGAACACCCCGTCCTCGAGACCGACCAGGAAGACCACCGGGTACTCGAGACCCTTGGCGGTGTGCAGCGTCATCATCGTGACGCGGCCCTCCTCGGCCTCGGCGTCCTCGAGCTGGTCCTGGTCGCTGACCAGGGTGACCGACTCGAGGAAGGCGCCCAGGCCGGCCTCGCCCAGCCCACCGCCGGTGCGTTCCTGGACCTCCTGCGCGACCGACTTGAGCTCACGCAGGTTCTCCTCGCGTCCGAGCGCCTCGATGGTGCGGTCGGCATGCAGCTCCTGCATGTAGCCGGTGTGGTCCCAGATCCGCTCGATCAGGTCCGGGGTGGACAGCTCCTGCTGCAGTTCGGTGCGCAGCAGGTCGAGCAGATCGACGAACGAGGTCACCGCGCTGACCGCGCGGGCGGCCAGACCCTGGACGTGTTCGGCGTCGCGGCAGGCGGCCAGGAAGGTCACGCCCTCGCGGCGGGCGTGCCAGTCGAGCGCCTCGATGGTGCGGTCGCCGATGCCTCGGCGCGGCATGTTGATGATCCGGCGCACCGAGACGTCGTCGTCGGGGTTGGCCAGCACCCGCGCATAGGCCAGGACGTCCTTGATCTCCTTGCGCTCGTAGAAGCGCACCCCTCCGATCACGCGGTAGGGCAACCCGACCCGGATGAACACGTCCTCGAGCACCCGCGATTGCGCGTTGGTCCGGTAGAAGATCGCGATGTCGTCGAAGTCGACACCGTCGGAACGCAGCTTCTCGGCCTCCTCGGCGATGAAGGCGGCCTCGTCGTGCTCGTCGTCGGCGTGGTAGCGCACCACCGCCGCACCCTGGCCCCGGTCGGTCCACAGCTCCGCGCGCCGTTTGACCGCACCACGCGCGATGACCCCGTTGGCGGCGTCGAGGATCGTCTGCGTCGAGCGGTAGTTGCGGTCGAGCACGATCACCTCGGCGTCCGGGTGGTCGGTCTCGAAGTCGACGATGTTCTTGATCGTCGCCCCACGGAAGCCGTAGATGCCCTGCTGGGGGTCACCGACGACCATCAGGTTGCCGTGCCCGCCCGAGAGCAGGTCCACCAGGTGGTACTGCGCGCGGTTGGTGTCCTGGTACTCGTCGACCATGAGGTGGCTGAACCGGCGCTGGTAGTGCTCGAGGACGGGGTCGAACAGCTGCAGCAGCTCGACCGTCTTGACGATCAGGTCGTCGAAATCGAGCGCGTTGGCCTTGAACAGCCGGTCCTGGTAGGCCTCGTAGACCTCCGCGATCTGGATCTCCGGCCAGCCACCGGCCCGCTGCTTGTAGGTCTCGAAGTCGATCAGCTCGTCCTTGGCGTTGCTGATCGCCGACTGGATCGCCCGGGGGGCGAGCCGCTTGTCGTCGACGCCCAACTGCTTGGCGAGCTGGGCGATGAGCCGGTTGGAGTCCTGCGCGTCGTAGATCGTGAAGCCGCTGCGGTAACCGAGCCGGGTCAGCTCCCGACGCAGGATGCGCACGCACGCCTTGTGGAAGGTCGTGACCCACATCCGGTCACCCATGGCGCTGCCGACCAGGCCGCTGACCCGCTGGGCCATCTCACCGGCGGACTTGTTGGTGAAGGTGATCGCCAGGATCTCGAAGGGGCTGACCCCGTGGTCGCGGATCAGGTGGGCCGTGCGGTGGGTGAGCACCCGGGTCTTGCCCGAGCCGGCACCCGCGACCACCAGGACGGGCCCGTCGACGGTCGACACGGCATCACGCTGGGCGGGGTTGAGCCCCTCGAGCAGGGGGGAATCGTGGTCGGGCACGCGGGCCTCGGCAGGTCGGTCATGGTCGGCGGTCGTGCGACGCTGACACACAGCGACGTTCACACACGTCTTCGTCACAGCGGTCACACAGGGTCACACAGGGTCGTTCACACAGCGTCGCTCACCCGGCTCGCGCGAGACGGTCGGCTCGGGCGCGGACGAGGTCCTGGGAGGGTAGTGCTCCCCCGTGACACCTCCGGTGGGCGCACGCCCGCCCGACGCCCGACGCCCGACGCCCGCCAGCCGCCGCCCGACGCCCGCCAGCAGCCGGCGAGCGGTCGGACAGCACGAGCTCAGGGCGAGGTCGCGCGCGCTCGGCGGAGTACGGCCCTCAGCGCACGAAACGGATGCTGACCGGGTAGCGATAGCCCTCGCCGTTGGCGGCCTTGACCGCCCCGATGACGGGGAACACGAACCACACCACCGTCGCGGCCACCACCACGATGATCGCGACCAACCACAGCACGCCGAAGGTCAGGAACCCGAGCAGGAACACCGGGATCGCGGCCAGCGTCGCGACCACCAGGGCCAGCAACGTGGTGAGCTGGAAGTTCAGCGACTCCTTGGCGTGGTGGTCGATGAACGGGTGCTCGTCACGCTTGAGCAACCACACGACCAGCGGACCGAGGAACCCCAGCGTCACGACGGTCAGCAGCGCGCCTCCCAGCCCGATCAGGTGGGCCGCGATGCCCCAGCCACGCACGTCCGAGCCGAGGCCGGACGGATGGGTGGGCTGCTGCCAGGCGGCAGTTCCGGGAGGTGCCCCACCCGGGGCGCCGCCACCGGCGCCGGGGCCGCCCGGGTCGGAGCCGCCCGCGCCGGACCCGTCGGGCCCGCCGGAGCCGGCTCCGAGCGCGGGCGGACCGGCCGGCGGAGACATCGTCGGTCGGTTGGCCGCGGCGGAGGCGCCGGTGGCCACAGGAGCAGCGCAGACGGGGCACATCGTCTCGTCGCTCTCGAGGGTCGCACCACAGGTCAGGCAGGTCATGATCGTTCCTCGTCGTCCGGGCGGCACGCCCAGGGTGGGCCGGTCCGCGCGTCTCGTCCACCACGTTCGCACGCGCCCCGCCCGGCCACCATCGGGGAGGGCCCTTACGCGACCCTGAGATGGACCCGACCTCTCAGGGCACACCGCTCGGGGCGCCGCCACGAGCGGCCGCGCCGCCCCGACGGCGTCGGCCCCCGGTACCGCCCGGCGCCACCCCCGCGCCACCTCCGCGCCGCTCCCCCTGCCTCCATACGACGGCGGAGGGGTGACCCGTGGGCCACCCCTCCGCCGTGCTGCCGTGCTGCCGTAGCGACTGGCTACGACCTGCGGTGCCGCCTCAGGCCATCAGCCCGAGCAGCGCTGCGTGTAGTCGTAGGCGTCCGCGGTCTCACCGGTCACGCCGGTCTCGACGCTGCTGAGGTTCAGCGGGGCGTCGGCGTCCGGCCGGCTGATGACGGCCGTGCGGATCGCGGTCTCGTCCGGGTTGTCCGACATGGTGGTCTCGGGCAGCGCGCCCTCGTAGTCGACCACCAGGTTCTCGGTCACCGAACGGAGGCCCGCGCGGGTCAGGTCACCGTTGTCGGCAGCGGCTTCCAGCGCGGCCAGCAGCGGGTACGACCAGATCCAACCGAAGGTGTAGCCGTCGTTGGTCGGCAGGTCGCCGTCCAGCGCCTCACGCATGGCCTCGTGCGCCTCGCTCTCGCCACTGAAGTCCTCCCACGGACCGACGTGCACGTACTGCGCTTCCAGCGCCGGGCCGGCCGGGGAGTCGAGCAGTGCCGGGTTCCACGTCGGGACCGAGCCCATGAACTGGCCCTCGAAGCCCTGCGCGGCGGCGCCACCGACGATCTCGGCGACCTCAGCGGGACCGGTGGCGATCGCCACCACGTCTGCACCGGCGCTCAGGACCTGACCGACGGCCGCGTCCTGCGAACCGACGACCGCGTTCGGGGCGGTCTCGACGAAGCCGACGAACTCCACGCCGTTGGCCTCGGCCCACGCCTCCGCGCCCACGGCGAAGTCCCCGCCGTAGTCACCCGGGTAGCCGACGGCCTGCAGGGTGGTGATCTCGCTCTCGTTGTTGACCCAGTCGAGGCCGATCTGCGCCTCGATGCAGTAGGAGTACCCCGACTCGAGGATCAGTCCGTCGTCGGTGTCGGGGAAGTGCCAACCCGACCACCACGACGCGGGGACCCCGACCATGTCGTCGGCGTCCATGTCCGGCAGGATCGCCTCCGTCGGCGGGGTGCCGAGGGTCTGGGCGAGCGCCAGGATGTTCGGCTCGATCTGGCGGTACTGGGTGCTCTGCTCCTGCGTGTCGTAGAGGTTGTCACGCGTGTAGGTGTCGACGTCGACGTCGTGACCGGCGATACCGCCGTTGTCGTTGACCCGCTGCCAGAAGGCGCGCTGTCCCTCGACGATCTCCACACCCAGCGGCGCGAACGGCCCCTGGGTGAGGTCGGAGAGGATGCCGAGGTAGATGCACCCGTTGTCCTCGTTGGTCGCGTCCGGGCACGGCTCCTCGGTCACGCCGAGGTCGGTCGCGACCTCACCGGCCGCCTCGCCGTCTCCGTCATCGTCCGCATCGGTGTCGTCGACGGTGTCGGTGTCGCCGACATCCCCGTTGTCACCGTTGCCACACGCCGTGAGCGCGAGCGCCACGACACTGACCATGGCTGCCGTACGGCGCCATCGATTGATCTCCCGCATCCCTGGACCTCCCGGTCATCTACTCCCGTCCGAAGAGCACAGTGCTCCCCGGCCAAGTCTCCTACCGCAATCGTAGGCAACCAATATAAGTTGTCGAGCCCGTTCTGGCGATATCCGCTGCCCCGGCTGCCGCGCACTCCGTGGACCGCAGCTGCTCCGCTGTGCGCCGTGGTCGGCCCGCTCAGTACGAGAACGGCCACGCCTTCCAGTAGTTGCGCATGCGTAGCCACATCCCGTAGATCCCCCGCGGCTCGAGCACGAGGAAGACGACGATCAGGGCGCCGAACAGCATCCGCTGCGCGATCTCCACACTGACGACCTCGCCGATCAGCGGCAGGTACGGGGCGGTGACCTGCACCAGGCGCGGCAACAGCACGATGAACGCGGCGCCGATGATCGAACCCGAGATGGTCGCCACGCCCCCGATGAGGATGATCGCCAGGAACTCCACCGAGAACAGCAGGTTGAACCGCTCCGGGTTGATGGCACCGACCGCCACCGGCAGCAGGCCACCGGCGATCCCCGCGTAGAACGACGACACGCCGAACGCGATCACCTTGGTGCGCAGCAGCGGCACCCCCATCACCTCGGCGGCGATGTCGCGGTCACGCACGGCGGCGAACGCCCGACCCATGCGCGAGCGCGCCAGGTTGCGCGCCAGGACCCCCATCACGACCAACAGCGCGAAACAGAAGAAGTAGAAGATCTGCTCGCGTCGCAGTGCGAAGCCGAGGATCTCCTGGTTCTCGTAGAAGTTGAACCCGAGGACCTCGGGGATGGCCCCCCGGCGACCGACCTGCGGTCCACCGGTGATCGTGCGCGCCTCGCGGAACAGGTGCTCGCCCACGAACACCAGACCGAGGGTCAGGATCGCGAGGTACAGCCCGCGCACCCTGGCGGCCAGGGGCGCGACCAGCAGCCCGACCAGCATCGGCACGATCCCGGCCATCGGCAGCCAGATCAGCATGTCGAGTTCGAGCCCGCGCAAGGTCATCGACGGCGCGCCGCCGAAGAACATCGAGGTGTAGGCACCCAGGCCGACGAAGAACGCGTGCCCGAGCGAGACCTGCCCGGCGTAACCGGTGACGAGGTTGAGCCCGATGCCACCGATCGCGTAGATGAACACCAGCGTCAACAGCCCGACCAGGTCGCGCCCGAGCAGGAACGGCAGCAGCAGGGTGAACGCGACCAGCACGCCGGTCCACAGCTTCTTGCTCGCGGTGTTGAGCAGCGCCTGGTCGCGGGCGTACTCGGTGTAGAGCTCAGGGCGACCGCGCAGGGTCGCACGGTTGGCTTTGGGGGTGATGGTCTTGGTGTTCTGCTCGGTCATACGCGCTGGACCTCCTTGGTCCCGTACAGGCCGTAGGGGCGGACCATCAACGCGATGACCATGATCAGGTAGGGCACGACCACGTCGAAGTTGGCGCCGAGGAAGTCGGCGTTGCCGGGTTGGTAGGTACGGGTCAGGGCCTCGGCGACCCCGATGAAGATGCCGGCGACCACCGAACCCTTGATGGAGTCGAGACCACCGAGGATGATCACCGGCAGGGCCTTGAGCGCGACGAAGGCGTCGAGCGCGACCATGCCACCGCCGGCCGTGCCGATCATCACCCCGGCCAGGGCGGCGAGCGCCCCCGACATCGCCCACGAGACGCCGAACATGCGTCCGACGTTGACCCCCTGGGCCAGCGCCACCTCCTGGTCCAGCGCCGTGGCCCGCATGGCCAGCCCCAGCTTGGAGCGCTGCAGGAACACCCCGACGACCGCGATCGCCGTCAGGGAGATGATGGTCTTGGCGATGTCGACCTGACCGACCGTGGTGCCGAGGAACTCGACCCGGGACAGCCCCCAGGGGTCACCCATGGTGATGACGTTCGACCCGATCAGCCTCGCCGCCAGCACGTAGAGGGCGAAGAACAACCCGACCGTGACCATCGCGGCGGAGAACGGTGGTTGGCCCACCATCGGCCGCAGGGCCACCCGTTCGGTGAGGGCCCCGATCAGCGCCATGGCCGCCATGGAGCCGACCACCGCCAGCGGGAACGGCAGGCCGTAGTTGAACACGAACAGGGCGTTGAAGTAGGCACCGAGGATCACCAGCGCGGGTTGCGCGAAGTTCACCACGTCGGTGGCGCGGTAGATGATCACGAAGCCGACGGCGATCAGCGCATAGGTGCTGCCGATACCGACGCCGCGCACGATCGTGGCGATCAGGATCTCCACGTGGCGACCTCCCGGGTGGTGTCGGACCTCGAAGTGGATGTGGTCACGCGCGATCCTCCGCGTCGTTCTGGGCCGCTTCGGTCGCGGCGTCGCGTTCCTCCGCGTCGGGCAGCAGCTCCGGGGAGGTGGCCGCCGACGCGTCGGCAGGCGTTGCCTCGCCGTCCGCGGCGGGAGCTTCCCCGAGGCGTTCGGCGGGGGCCTCGTCCTCGTCACCGACCGGCACGGCGCGCACGTGGACGCTCGCCTGGTCGCCGCCGGCGAACAGCTTGGTGTTGCCGTACATGTCGTCGACGAGGTCGCCGAAGATGTCGTGCAACGCGGAGCGCTTGACCTTCTGGGTGGCGGTCATCTCGCCGTCCTCGTGGTCGAGCTCCTTGGGCATCATGCGGAACTTGCGCACGTTCTCGGCCCG
Source organism: Nitriliruptoraceae bacterium (assembly GCA_003558435.1). Taxonomy (GTDB): domain Bacteria; phylum Actinomycetota; class Nitriliruptoria; order Nitriliruptorales; family Nitriliruptoraceae; genus PWLR01. The sequence goes on from PWLR01000086.1 coordinate 92,520, forward strand.
GGCGAACTTGTCGTTGGTCTCCTTGACGACCCTCTGGATCATCTCGAGGACCTCCGGCTTCTCGGCGAGGTCCCGGTAGGTGGTGTAGGGCAGCTTGCGGCGCTGCGCCCAGTCGCCGACCGTGTCGAGCTCGATGCCGATCAGCGCCACGAGGTAGGGCTTCTTGTCGCCGATGACCACCGCTTCCTTGACGAACGGCGAGGTCTTGAGCGAGTTCTCGATCTCCGAGGGCGAGATGTTCTTGCCGCCCGCGGTGATGATGATGTCCTTGATGCGGTCGACGATCTTGATGTGGGTCCCGTCGACCCACTCCCCGACGTCGCCGGTGCGCAGGAACCCCTCGTCGTCCATGGTCTCCACGGTCTTGTCCGGCTTGTTCCAGTAACCGGCGAACACGCCCGGGTGGCGGGTGCAGATCTCGCCCGTCTCCTCGTCGATCTTCAGATCGATCCCCGGCTGGGGCTCGCCGACCGTGCCGAGCTTGACCCGGCCGGGGCGGTTGGTGGTCGCGATCGCACAGTTCTCGGTCATGCCGTAGATCTCGTAGATCGGCACACCGATACCGAAGAAGAACTTGAGCACCTCGGGGGCGATCGGTGCCGCACCGGACCCCGCCGCCCGCACCTTGCGCAACCCGACCCGGTCACGCAGGGCCCGGAACAGGAACGGGTAGCCGATGGCGTACAGCACCCGCGTCTTGGCGGTGTGGTTGCCGCCGTTGGCGACCATGTCGTCGCCGATCCGATCGGCCAGGCCCATGGCGGCCTTGTAGACCAGCTTCTTCAGCGGGGACGCGGCGTTCATCTTGATGTAGATGCCGGCCTGCATCTTCTCCCAGATCCGCGGGACCGCGAAGAACAGCGTCGGTTGGACCTCCTTGAGGTTGGCCTGCACCGTCTCGATGGATTCCGCGAAGTGGATGGTGACCGCGGCCTCCGCGTTGGTCCAGGTCGTCGCGGCGCGTTCGGCGACGTGGCACAGCGGGAGGTACGACAGGATGACGTCGTCGGGTCCCGCCGGTGGGTTGTAGAACCCGCCCTCGGAGATGAGCGTCTTGAGCGCGAAGTCGATGTTGCCCTGGGTGAGCATCGCGCCCTTCGGTGACCCGGTGGTCCCCGAGGTGTAGATCAGCGTCGCCACGTCGTCGGACTCGGCGGAGGCCGCCATGCGCTCGACCATGCCGGGGTCGTCCTCGCGGTGGATCCGGCCACGCTCGAGGAAGTCGTCCCAGCTCATCAACTTGGGGTGCTCGTAGGTGCGAACGCCCCGCGGCTCGAGGTAGACGATGATCTGCAGGTCGGGACAGTCCGCCTCGACCTCCAGGGCCTTGTCGACCTGTTCCTGGTCCTCGGCGATGAGGATCTTGGTGCCGGAGTCCTGCAGCAGGTAGGCGACCTCCGCGGCCGGGTTCGTCGGGTAGAGCCCCATCGTGATCGCACGCACGGCGTTGATGCCGACGTCCGCGTAGAGCCACTCGGGACGGTTCTCCGAATGCACCGCGACGCGGTCCCCGGGCTCCACCCCCAGCGAGACCAGGGCATGACCGACCAGGGTGACCTGGTCCCAGTAGTCCGCCCAGGTGATGTCCTGCCAGAGGCCGTAGCGCTTCTCGCGCATGCAGACCCGGCTGGGATCACGCTCGGCGTGTTCCTGGACCCGGTTGGGGACGGTGCGCACGCGCGCGCCGGCGGTCGGGGCGGTCGGTTCCATCACGGTGCTCACGAGCTGACCTCCTCGGTGGCGAGGGCCTCGGTACGGGCACCCAGATCCTCCCCGTCGGCCTCGCCCTCGTCGCCCTCACCGAGGTAGGCCTTGATCACGGCCGGGTCGTTCTGGACCGACTCCGGGTCACCGATCGAGATGCGCTTGCCGAAGTCCAGCACCATGATCCGATCGGCCAGGTCCATGACCAGCCCCATGTCGTGCTCGACCATGATCATCGCGAGACCGAGCTCCTGACGGATGTCGAGGATGAAGCGGGCCATGTCCTCGGTCTCCTCGACGTTCATGCCGGCGACCGGCTCGTCGAGCAGCAACAGCTTGGGCTCCATGCACAGCGCGCGCCCGAGCTCGACCCGTTTCTTCACCCCGTAGGGCAGCATCCCGACCGGGAACTTGCGGAACATCTCGATCTCGAGGAAGTCGATGACGTCCTCGACGATGCGCCGGTTCTCGAGCTCGATCCGCTTGGCCTTGCCCACGTACAGCATCCCGGCGAACGAGCCGTAGTCGAGGTGCTGGTGGCGGCCGAGCATGAGGTTGTCGAGCACCGTTAGGTTGTCGAACAGCTCGATGTTCTGGAACATCCGGGCGATCCCCCGCCCGGCCACCGCATCGGGGCGGACACCCAGCAACGAGTCGCCGAGGAAGTCGATACTGCCCTCCTGGGGACGGTAGACCCCGGAGATGCAGTTGAAGATGGAGGTCTTGCCGGCACCGTTCGGACCGATGATGGAGAACAGCTCCCCCGGCTTGACGTCGAAGCTCACGCCGCCGACCGCGGTGGTGCCCCCGAAGCGCAGCGCCAGGTCCTTGACCTCGAGGATCGGCTGACCGGCCGGCACCTCGACGGTGGTGCCGGTCAGAGCCTCGGACAGCGGTCGGATCATCGCCATGCTCGCGCGCCTCCTGTGGTGCGGTCGGTGCGGTCGGTGCGTGCCGGGTGGGCGGGGCGGGCGTTCAGGACAGCCACCGCTTACGCCGCTTGTAGTGCTTGACGTCGCGGAAGGACGCGGCGCCCTCCTCACGCAACCCCAGGTAGAACTCGCGCACGTCGTCGTCCTCGCGCAGCACCGCCGCGGGCTTGTCCATCACGACCTTGCCGGTCTCCAGCACGTAGCCGTGCGAGGCGATCGCCAGGGCCATGTTGGCGTTCTGCTCCACGAGCAACACCGAGGTGCCCTGCTCGTTGATCGCCACGATCAGGTCGCGGATCTGCTGCACGATCAGTGGCGCGAGGCCGAGCGACGGCTCGTCGAGCAGCAGGTAGCGGGGCTCGGCCATCAACGCACGACCGATGACGCACATCTGCTGTTCACCACCCGAGAGGTAGCCGGCGACCTGCTTGCGTCGCTCGGCCAGCCGCGGGAACAGCGTGTAGATGCGATCGAGGTTGGCCTCCACCGTGCCGCGGTCGGCGGTGTGGGCACCGATGCGCAGGTTCTCGTCGACGGTGAACTCGGTGAACGTGCGCCGGCCCTCCATGACCTGCCCGATGCCCGCGGCCACCGTCGCCGGTGCGTCCATGTGGTGGATCGGCTTGCCGTCGAGGGTGATCGTGCCCTTGGTGATCTTGCCCCGGTGCACGTCCAGCAACCCCGTGATGGCGCGCAGCACGGTGGTCTTGCCCGCGCCGTTCGCGCCGAGCAACGCCACGATCGAGCCTTCCGGCACCGACAGGCTGATGCCTTTGAGCACGAGGATCACGTCCTCGTAGACGACCTCAAGGTTCTCCATCGCGAGCACGCGCGCTCCCTCATCTCCCACCGCACCACGGCGCTTCTCGGACCGGGCCGCATCCTCTCCAGATGTGGCCGGACCGGGGCTGCACCGGTGTGGCGTCGATCCTCCCGCGCCTCGTGGTTCCCACGAAGCGTTCGTGCCGAGCGGGGTTGATACCCCGCCGCTCGCAGGGTGTCAACGTCGGTCGTTCCGGGCTTGGCCCGAACGTTGCCTCACCGCACGTGCGACAGGCTAGAGCACCGAGCGGCTCACGGCGAGCCCCGCCCGGCCAGCACCTCGGATCCGGGCTCGCCAGCCGACCATCGAGGTCGTAGCATCACGCGGCCGACGCCGGTCTCCCGTGAACCTCACAGGGTTCGCGAACCTGCTGGCACCACCGCGAGGAGAGCGCGCGTGGCCCGAATCACCGGTACGACCACGGCCGTAGGTCGCGGCGCCGACGTGCCCATCGACCTGCGCGATCCGGGCGAGGTCCCCTGGGCGAGCCTCGATATCCCCGACGGATGGTCGGCGGTCGCGCGCCTGACAGAGCAACTCGCCACCGACCTCGATCCGCTGGCCGAGCGGGTCGCCACCGCCATCGGTGACGAGGTCGCGGCCTACCGCACCGGGGTCGTCCCCCGCGAGGACGTCGAGGGATCGGTCCGCCGCAGCCTCGGCGCCATCCTGGTCGGGCTCGCCGAACGCCGGGGCCCGACCCAGGACGAGCTCGCCGTCCGCCGCGAGCTCGGGACCCGCCGGGCGTTGCAGGGCATCGCCATCGATGAGCTGATCGAGGCGTTCCACCTCGGCTACCGGGAGCTGTGGCTGTCGCTGGTCGAGGCCGTCCCCACCGACGACCCGGACACCTCACGGCAGCTGCTGACGGCCGCGACCACCGTCTGGCAGTGGGTCCACGCGATCACCGATGCGCTGTCGAGCGCCCACGCCGCGACGGTGCGCTCGCTGGAGGCGCGGGCGATCGCCAGCCGCCAGCGGTTCGTCGAACTGCTGGTCAACGGCGATCTGGATGGTTCGGAAGCCACCCGCCTGGCCACCTCGCTCGGCCTCGAGCTCACGGGACGGTTCGTGGTGACCGCCGTCCGTGGCGCGACCGACGACCTGGACGCCGTCGAGTTGCAACGCGAGGCCGAGGCGGTCCCGGGCCGGCACGTGGTGGTGGCCCGCGGCCCCCTGCTGGTGGTGGTGACCCAGGACGCGCGGGACGCTCCTGGGGTGCCTGACGCGCCCGAGGCGCCCGATGCGTCAGGCGCGCCCGACGGGTTGGGCGCGCCCGACGGGTTGGGCGCGCCCGAGGCGCCTGATGCGCCTGCCGCGACCGCCCCGGAGCCGACCGCGGCCGAGCTCCGGATCGCGGCGATCGGCCGGAGGTTGATGCCGGAGGCGGGGATCGGGATCGGCGCGGTGCGTGCGGGCCTCCACGGCGCCAGGGCCAGCCTGCAGGACGCCGAGGGCGCACTCGCGGTCACCGACGGTGCGGCCACCACCCGGTTCGACGACGTCTGGCTGTGGGCCACGCTCGGGGTCGCCGGTGAGCGCATCGGACCCCTGTTGACCCCGGGCATCGAGGTGGCCGCGACCCACCCCCACCTGGCCGAGGCGGTGGACGCCTTCGCGGAGGCGGGCTTCTCGCTCAGCGAGGCGTCGCGCCGCCTGGCCCTGCACGCCAACACCGTGGCCTACCGGCTCGATCGGTGGGAGGAACTCACCGGCTGGGACCCGAAGTCGTTCTCCGGGCTGGTGCGCTCGGTGGCGAGCCTGCGGCTGCGCCGGCCGCCGGGGTGAGGCGGGCCGGCTCCCCCCTCCGATGACCTACAGCTGGGTCTCCCGGTAGGGCGGGATCCACCGCCTCGCGCGAC
>PWLR01000237.1 GCA_003558435.1 Nitriliruptoraceae bacterium
CACAACGGTCTGTCCCACTTCCCGGGCGAGTTCGACGAACTGGTGCGGCTCGGTGCGGACAACCACGCCGCGCTGACCGCCTTCGTGGCCGACCACGACATCGACTGCGACCTGCGGGCGGTCGGGGTGATCGAGGTGGCCAGCGAACCGTGGCAGCTCGCCGACCTCGAGGCAGGCGCCGCCGCCTACGAGCGCGCGGGGGAGAAGGTCGCGTTGCTCGACGCCGCCGCGATGCGCGCCCAGGTCGACTCCCCGACCTACCTCGGTGGCCTGCACCGACCCGACGGTGGTGGCACCGTCGATCCGGGCCGGCTCGTGCGCGGCCTGGCGCGTGTGGCGCTCCAGCGCGGGGTGGTCATCCACGAACGCACCGAGGTGACCGGCATCGCCGCCGCCGGCACGGCCGCGCGCGTGGCCACCACCGCGGGCGCCGTGAGCGGCGGGCAGGTCGTGCTGGCCACCAACGCCTACTCGAAGGCGGTCCTGCCCCGCACCCGTCACTGGTTCGTGCCGGTCTACGACTACGTGCTGATGACCGCCCCGCTGACCCCCGCGCAGCTGGCGCGGATCGGGTGGGAGGGCCGGCAGGGCCTGGCCGACGCCGCGAACCAGTTCCACTACTACCGGCTCACCGCCGACGACCGCATCCTGTGGGGCGGTTACGACGCGATCTACCGCTACGGCGGTCCGGTCGGTCCCCGCCAGGATCACCGCAGGGCGACCTACGACGTGCTCGCGGCCAACTTCCGCCGCACGTTCCCGCAGCTCGACGACGTGCCGTTCGACCGCTGGTGGGGCGGGGCGATCGCCACGACCTCCCGCTTCACCGTCACCTTCGGCGAGGAACTCGGCGGCAGGGTCGTGTGGGCACTCGGCTACACCGGGCTCGGGGTGGCCACCACGCGCTTCGCCGCCACCGTGCTGGCCGACAAGCTGCTCGACCCCGGTTCGGCGCTCCTGCAGCTGCAGCTCACCTCGACCAAGCCCGTGCCGTTCCCGCCGGAGCCGGTCCGGAGCATCGGGGTGCACCTGACCCGGCGCGCGATCGCGCGATCCGACCGGCGCGAGGGACGACGCGGGCCGTGGTTGCAGGCGCTCGACAAGCTCGGTGTGGGGTTCGACTCATGAAGGAGGCGCACGTGGGCGCACACGCGGATCTGCTGGCACGGCACCGGGCGGTGCTGCCGAGCTGGATGGCGCTGTACTACGAGCAGCCGATCGAGCTCGTGCGCGGCGAGGGCCGTCACGTCTGGGACGCGGAGGGCGCCCGCTACCTCGACCTGTTCGGTGGGATCCTGACCACCATGACCGCCCACGCCCTGCCCCAGGTCGTCGAGGCGGTCCAGGCGCAGGCAGCCCGGATGCTCCACTCCTCGACGCTGTACCTGATCGAGTCGCAGATCGAGCTGGCGGAGAAGATCGCCGAGCTGTCGCCGATCCCGGACGCCAAGGTGTTCTTCACCACCTCGGGTTCCGAGGCGAACGAGGCGGCGCTGCTGCTGGCCTGCACGGCACGCCGGTCCAACCAGGTCCTGGCGATGCGCAACAGCTACCACGGCCGCTCGTTCGCGACCATGGCGATCACCGGCAACCGGGGTTGGTCGGCGTCGTCGCTGTCACCCGTCGACGTCAAGTACGTCCACGGCGGCTACCGCTACCGCTCGCCGTTCGGTCACCTCGACGACGCGGCCTACACGGCGGCCTGCGTGGACGATCTGCGTGACGTGCTCATGACCCAGACCGCGGGCGACGTGGCGTGTCTCATCGCCGAACCGATCCAGGGCGTCGGGGGCTTCACGGTCCCGCCCGACGGGTTCTTCGGCGCGATGAAGGCGGTGTGCGACGAGTTCGGCATCCTGTTCGTCACCGACGAGGTCCAGACCGGCTGGGGCCGCACCGGTGAGCACTTCTGGGGCATCGACGCCCACGGGGTGACCCCGGACGTGCTGACCTTCGCCAAGGGCCTGGGCAACGGCCTCACCCTGGCGGGGGTCGTCGCGGGCGCCGAGCTGATGGATGTGGTGAACGCGAACTCGATCTCGACCTTCGGTGGCAACCCGCTGTCGTGTGTGGGCGCGCTCGAGAACCTGCGCTACCTGCTCGACAACGACCTGCAGGGCAACGCGCTGAAGGTCGGCGGCCACCTGCTGCGCGAGTTGCGCGACCGGGCGGGCCGCTGGCCGGCCGTCGGCGAGGTGCGCGGTCGGGGCCTGATGATCGGCATCGAGCTGGTCCATCCCGGGACGACCGACCCCGATCCGCACCGGGCGGCGGCCGTGCTGGAGCACACCAGGGCCGCCGGCGTGCTGATCGGCAAGGGCGGACTGCACGGCAACGTGTTGCGCATCGCCCCACCGTTGACGCTCACCCGCGACGAGGCCGACGAGGGCCTGGCGGCACTGGATGCCGCCCTCGGCTCGTCGGAGGCGACATGATGGCGGTCCGTGCAGCCGCCCGGACCGCTGACCGACCCGTGCCAGGAGGACGTCCGTGACCGAGCTCTCGACCGCGATCTCGCCCCCGGTGGCCGGGACCACGACCTCCGCCGTGTCGATCCGGGGGGTGACCAAACGGTTCCCGGGCGGCAAGGGCGCCGAACCGGTGGTGGCCGTCGACGCCCTCGACCTCGAGATCGAGGACGGCGAGTTCTTCTCGCTGCTGGGGCCCTCGGGCTGCGGCAAGACCACCACGTTGCGCATGATCGGCGGTTTCGAGTACCCGACCGCCGGCAGCATCCAGATCTTCGGCGAGGAGGTCGGCCTGCTGCCACCCAACAAGCGGCCGGTCAACACCGTGTTCCAGTCGTACGCGTTGTTCCCCCACATGACCGTGGCCCAGAACATCGCCTTCGGCCTCGAGATGCAGGACGTCGCCGCCGCGGAGATCAAGGAGCGGGTCGGCAACGTGATCGAACTGGTCCAGCTCGAGGGCCGCGAGAACCGCAAGCCCAAACAGCTCTCCGGCGGCCAGCAGCAGCGGGTGGCGCTCGCGCGTGCGCTGGTGAACCGCCCCAAGGTGCTCCTTCTCGACGAGCCGCTCGGGGCGCTGGACCTCAAACTGCGCCAGGCGATGCAACTCGAGCTCAAGGAGATGCAGGAGCGGGTCGGGATCACGTTCATCTACGTCACCCACGACCAGGAGGAGGCGCTGACCATGTCCGACCGCCTGGCGGTGATGGACCACGGCGAGCTGTTGCAGGTGGGCGCCCCGGAGACGATCTACGACAAGCCACGGACCCGGTTCGTGGCCGACTTCATCGGCGACACCAACCTGCTGACCGCGACGGTCATCGACGGGCGAGCGGTCCGGCTGTCGGACGGCTCGGCGATCCGGGTCGAGAACGACCGTCCCGTCGGGTCCACGGTCACCGTCGCGGTCCGCCCGGAGAAGCTGGGGCTGCGCCGGGTCGAGAGCGACCGCGATCTCACCCTGGACGCCATCGACGGTCACGTCGAACGGGTGACCTTCCTCGGCAACGCGCTGGCCTACGAGGTCACCGCGGATGCCGGAGACCCACGGGCCACCCTGCGGATCCGGCAGGGCAACGCGCCCGGTGTCGAGCACTTCGGCGTCGGCGACGCCGTCCGGGTCCGTTGGGCGCCGGGCAGCGCCACCGTGCTGGAGGACTGAGGATGGCCACGACCCTCGAGCCGCCCACCGGCGAGGCCGCCCCGCCATCCGCGGCCCCCTCGCAGCTGGGCCTGGAACGCGACGCGGAACGCGCCGAATCGCGCCGCGGGTTCCTGATCGGACTGCCGAGCCTGCTCTACCTGGTGCTGTTCTTCGCGATCCCGCTCGGGATCGTGTTCGTCTACTCGTTCGGCAACCGCAGTCGGACGGGCCGCACGATCCTCGGCGACTGGACGCTGTCGTCCTACGAGCGGCTGTTCAGCTCGCTCGTGATGCAGATCACCGGCCGGTCGCTCGGCTACGCGATCCTGACCACCGTCGTCTGCCTGCTGGTGGGCTACCCGTTCGCCTACTACCTGGCGACCCGGCCCCCCAAGGTGCGCGGGATCCTGCTCGTGCTGGTGATGATCCCGTTCTGGTCCAACCTGTTGGTGCGCACCTACGCGTGGCGGGTCATCCTCGGTTCCGACGGCCCGCTGGTGCAGGTGCTGGGCGCCGTCGGGTTCACCGACGTGCGGCTGCTGTTCACCCCGTTCGCCACCATCCTCGGGCTGATCTACGGGTTCCTGCCGTTCATGATCCTGCCGCTGTACGCCTCGATCGAACGGCTCGACTTCTCGCTCGTCGAGGCCGCCCGCGACCTCTACGCCAGCGGGTGGGAGGCGTTCCGCCGGGTGACCTGGCCGCTGTCGCGTCCCGGGGTGATCGCCGGGTCGATCCTGGTGTTCATCCCGTCGTTCGGCGCCTACGTCATCCCCGAGATCCTCGGGGGATCGCGCACCACGATGCTCGGTAGCTACGTGGTGCTGCAGTTCCTGTCCGCCCGTGACCAGCCGTTCGGGGCGGCGCTGTCGATGGCGATCCTGGCCGTGATGCTGGCCTCGGCGCTGTTGTACTTCCGCAGCGGCGCGAAGGACGTGGGATGAGCGTCGTCGACACCGGCTCGGGCGCCGGCGAGCCCGTCAGCGAGGACTCGGTCGCACGCCCCCGGCGCGCGGTGGAACGGTTGCTGGCCGGCAACGCCTGGATGGTGTTCGCGTTCCTCTACCTGCCGATACTGGTGCTCGCGGTGCTGTCGTTCAACGACAACCGCGTGGTCGGGATCTGGGGCGGGTTCACCTTCCGCTGGTACGGCGAGATGTTCGCCGACCGCAACGTCATGGGGGCGTTGCGCAACTCGCTGTACGTCGCCGGCATCTCGACGGTGGTGTCCACCGCGCTCGGCACGGCGGCCGGCATCTCGTTGGAGCGGTTCCGCTACCGCGGGCAGCGCGCCTACGACGGCCTGCTGTACCTGCCGGTGATCATCCCGGACGTCACGATGGCCGTGATGCTCCTGCTGTTCTTCGTGCAGGCGTTCGACCTGGCGGGGGCGTTGTTCGGCATCGACGCGAGGTACGGCATCGGGACCATCTCCCTGTCGCACATCGCGTTCAACATCTCGTTCGTGGCGGTGGTGGTCCGGGCACGTCTCGCGGGCCTCGACGGCAGGCTGGAGGAAGCCGCCGCCGATCTGTACGCGAGCCGGTGGAAGGCGTTCCGCAAGGTGACGCTCCCACTGATCGCACCCGGTGTCGCTGGCGGCGCACTGTTGGCGTTGACCCTGTCGCTCGACGACGTGGTCATCACCAGTTTCGTGGCAGGGCCGGGGTCGACCACGCTGCCGGTGTACGTCTTCGGGCTGGTTCGCCGGGGTGTGACACCGCTGATCAACGCCGTGTCGGTGTTGATGCTGGTGGCCTCGATGATGTTGGTGTTGGTGTCGCTGCTGGTGTCGCGGCGCCAGGGGGAGTAGGCAGACATGTCCGTCCGAATCAGCAAAGGGACACGATGAAACGCATGGGACGCACGAGACGATGGACGGCCGGGGCGGCGGTGGTGGCACTCGTGCTCACCGCCTGCGGTGGTGGCGAGGGGGACGCCGCGTCGGCGGCCGATTGTGAGCTGGGGGCGACCGATGGCGACCTCAACCTCTACAACTGGGCCGACTACATGGACCCGGAGCTGCTGGCGCAGTTCGAGGAGGAGTTCGGGGTCGAGGTGACCGAGGACGTCTATCCCTCCAACGAGGAACTGTTCGCGCGGGTCGAGTCCGGTGGCGCGCAGTACGACGTGATCGTCCCGTCGGACTACATGGTCGACATCATGATCCAAGAGGATCTGCTGATGGGGCTCAACTTCGACGCGATCCCCAACGTCGACAACATCGCCGACGAGTTCGCCGCACCGCCCTACGACCCGGACCTCGAGTTCTCCGTGCCCTACCAGTGGGGGACCACGGGGCTCGGTGTGAACCTGAGCGTGATCGGGGACGTGGAACCGTCGTGGGACCTGGTGTTCGACCCGGAGGTCGCGGGCGAGCTGGGCGGGCGCATCTCGCTGCTCGACGACCCGCGCGAGACCATGGGCGCGGCGCTGTACTGGCTCGGCCACGACCCGAACACCACCGACGAGGACGAACTGCAGGAGGCGGCCGACGTGATCTCGGCCTCGCGCGACTGGATCGCGGCGTTCGAGTCCAACCAGTACTCGGACCTGCTGCTCGGTGGCGAGACCGTGGTGGCCCAGGGCTACAGCGGCAACTTCCTCGACAACTTCGGTGACGACGAGGACTACGCCTACCTGATCCCCGAGGAGGGCGCGACGATCTGGACCGACAACATGGCGATCCTCGCCGACGCGGCCGCCCCGTGCACCGCGCACACGTTCGTCAACTTCATCCTCGACGCGCAGAACGGCGCGCAGCTCACCAACTGGACCTACTACGCCTCACCCAACGAGGCGGCGGAGGAGTTCATCGTCGACGACGTGCTGGACAACCCGGCCATCTACCCCGACGACGAGGTGCTCGACAACCTGTTCTTCCTCGAGGACACGGGTGACTCGGAGCGGTTCTACACCGACTTCTTCACCCAGGCCAAGAGCTAGACCGCGCGCGGAACCCGGGCCGCCGCGACGCGACCGGCGTCGCGGCGGCCCCCGCCTGTGGGCCCGAACCGGCACCTGACGACAAGGACCTCCCGTGACCACACGACGCATCGGGCACTGGATCGGTGGCAAGCACGTGGCCGACGACACCGCACGCACCGGCGAGGTCTTCGATCCCTCGACCGGCGAGGTGGTCGCGAACCTGGCGCTGGCGGACTCCGCCACCGTGGACCGCGCGGTCGCGGACGCGCTCGCCGCCTGGCAGAGCTGGCGTACCTCGACGCTGACCCGGCGCAGCAAGGTGCTGTTCGCGTTCCGTGAGCTGGTCGCGGCCAACCGCGACGAGTTGGCGACGCTGGTCGGACGCGAACACGGCAAGGTCCACAGTGACGCGTTCGGCGAGGTCCAGCGCGGCCTCGAGGTCGTCGAGTTCGCGTGCGGCATCCCCCACCTGCTCAAGGGGGGGTTCTCCGAGAACGTCTCCGGCGAGGTCGACAGCTACTCGCTGCGCCAGCCGCTCGGCGTCGTGGTCGGCATCACGCCGTTCAACTTCCCCGCGATGGTCCCGATGTGGATGTTCCCGCTGGCCATCGCCTGCGGCAACGCGTTCGTGCTCAAACCCTCCGACCGCGACCCGTCGGTGTCGATGCGGATCGCGGAGCTGTGGGCCGAGGCCGGCCTGCCCGACGGGGTGTTCACCGTGCTCAACGGTGACCGTGAGGCGGTCGATGCGCTCCTGGTCCACCCGGACGTCGCGGCCGTGTCGTTCGTCGGCTCGACGCCCGTCGCCCAGCACGTGTCGCGCACCGCCAACGAACACGGCAAGCGCGTCCAGGCCCTCGGCGGCGCCAAGAACCACATGGTCGTGCTGCCCGACGCGGACATCGAGATGGCCGCCGACGCCGCCGTGTCCGCGGCCTACGGCTCGGCGGGGGAACGCTGCATGGCGATCTCGGCGCTCGTGACCGTCGGCGACATCGCCGACGAGTTGCTGCCCGCCATCACCGCACGCATCGCCGAGCTCACCATCGGCCCCGGGACCGACCCCGACAGCGAGATGGGCCCGCTGGTCACCCGGGTGCACCGCGACCGCGTCGCGGACTACGTCGCCGCCGGAGCCGACGAGGGCGCCGAGGTGGTCGTCGACGGACGCGAGCTGGCCGCCCCCGACGGCCGCGAGGACGGGTTCTGGCTCGGCCCGTGCCTGCTCGACCACGTCACGCCCGGGATGAGCGTCTACACCGACGAGATCTTCGGCCCCGTCCTGGTGGTGCTGCGCGTGGCGAGCTTCGACGACGCGCTCGCGCTGGTCAACGCCAGCCCGTACGGCAACGGCACGGCGGTGTTCACCAACGACGGCGGGGCCGCACGACGGTTCCAGTCCGAGATCGAGGTCGGCATGGTCGGCATCAACGTGCCGATCCCGGTCCCGATGGCCTACTACTCGTTCGGAGGGTGGAAGGACTCGCTGTTCGGCGACAGCCACGTCCACGGGACCGAGGGTGTGAACTTCTACACCCGGGGCAAGGTGGTCACCGCCCGGTGGCCCGACCCGTCACGACGCACCGGTGTCGACCTCGGCTTCCCCACGACCTGAACGCCCGGAGGGTGTCGGAACCCGTCGTGGGCCACGGCTTCTGGCGGCATCCGGCCCGGATCCCGCCAGCTCCGGGGCCGGGGTGTCAGCACCCGTGATGAGCCAGGGTTTCTGGCAGGATGGCGCGGCAGGATGAGAAGGAGCAGATCGTGAGCAACGACCGCCCGATGTGGATCGCCAACGAACACGTCACCGCGAGTCGGGGCGCCTGGATCGACAGCGAGGACCCGGCGACCGAAGCCGTGATCGGCCGGGTCCCGGCCGGCGGTGCGGCGGACGTGGAACGCGCCGTGGCCGCCGCCCGTGCCGCTTCGACCGGCTGGCGCTACACGGCCGCCAACGACCGCGCCGAGCTGATGCACGAGGCGGTGGCCCGGAGCCACGCCCACGCCGGGCAACTGGTCGAGTTGCTCACCCGGGAACAGGGCAAGGCCAAGCCCGAGCAGGAGGAGGAGGTCGAGTGGTCGCTCACCTCGCTGCGGTACTACGCGGAGCTCGGACGCAACGGCTCGGGCCGGGTCATCCCCTCCGGTGAGCCCGAGACGCAGCTGAACCTGGTGCTCAAGGAGCCCTACGGCGTCGTCGGGGCGATCGTGCCGTGGAACTTCCCGCTGCTACTGCTCGCCTGGAAGCTGGCGCCGGCGCTCGCGGCCGGCAACACCGTGGTGATCAAGCCCTCGGAGCTGACCTCCCTGATCACCCTCGAGTGGATCGAGTCCTGCTTCGGCCACTTCCCACCCGGCGTGATCAACGTGGTGACCGGCACGGGTGTCGACGCCGGCGAGGCGCTGGTGGCCCACCCGGACGTGCGGGTGATCGCGATGACCGGGTCGGTGCCGACGGGCCAGCGCATCGCGTCGGTCGCCGCCCCGATGATGAAGCACCTCCACCTGGAACTCGGCGGCAAGGACGCGTTCGTCGTCGGCCCCGACGCCGATCTCGACTCGGCTGCCGACGCGCTCGCCTACAGCGCACTGTTCAACGCGGGGCAGGTGTGTACGAGCTCGGAACGGATCTACGTCCCGGCGGCCATGCGCGACGATTTCGCCGAGGCCGTCACGGCGAAGGTCGCGACGTTGCGGCTCGGCTCGGGCCTGGACCCTGCCGTCGACATCGGCCCGATGGCCGCGGACCGCTTCCGCGACAAGGTCGACCACCACATCCGGGAGTCGGTGGGGCGCGGCGCCCGGGTGTTGGTCGGTGGCGGCAAGCCGGAGCGCACCGGCTACTTCTACGAACCGACCGTGATGGTCGATGTCGACGACGACCACCTGATCATGCAGGACGAGACCTTCGGACCGGTGATCCCGATCGCGAGCTACGAGCGGTTCGACGAGGTCATCGACCGGGTCAACAGCCACCCCATGGGGTTGGGCGCGTGCCTGCGTTCGTCGGACCCGCTCGCCATCAAGCGGTTCTACGAGCACGTGAAGGCCGGCACGATCTGGATCAACGACCCGCTGACCGACAACTACGCGGGTCCGTTCGGTGGGATGAAGCTCACCGGTGGCGGCCGTGAACTGGGACCGGAGGGCCTCGAGACGTTCCTGGAGACCAAGCACGTGCACTGGGACTTCAGTCAGGCACCCAAGGACTGGTGGTACCCGTACTGACGGTCTGTAGCCGATCACCTCGGTCACAGCGGGTCCCCTCGACCCCGTGAGGGGCGGCTTGGTTCCCGTGGGTTCGAGTGCCGGTGCCAGGCGCTCGCCCTTCCGACTTCTCTGCTTCCGGTCTCGCAGCCTCCCGTGAGGGTGGTGCCAGAGCCGGATGTTCCATCGGCGCGTCCCCGCTACCTGCGGGTGTGCACCTCGTGACGTCAGGTCAGACGGCCGCAGCGAGCGGCGAACCGTCTCCCTTCTGGGTGGTTGGTGCTGGTGCCCAGCCGGACCGTGAGTCCTTCCAGTTCCTCACCGCGACACCGAAGTCGTTGGCGGCACACCCGAACACGTCCTGCGAGGCGAGTTGGTCTCTCCAGGCCAGCCCTCGGGTGCCGTCGTCCGCGACCGGGCTGTCAGGGGTCTTGCCGTTCTTCCAGCCGTTGAACCGGTTGATGAACGAGAACGAGCCCCACGGCATCTCCACGTACGGGTCTTCGATCCCAGCGTCGATCTGTGCGGTGCGTTCAGCAAGCCCGTCGGTGAACCGGGCTCTCCCCCGGGGTAGCGGACAGCCGTGAGGTTGGGACACGGTCGGCCAGCGCCTGGCCTACTCGAGCCGTGATCGGCTACAGGCGGTGAGTCGACGGTCGAGCTGAGCTGACGAGAGCACACGGAGTCGTGGCGATGGCAAGGCCGCGTGGTCGACCGAACGGTCGTGTCCGGGCCTGTTTGGATGCTGCGATGCTTGCAGACTGCCGAATCCGCGGGCGAGAGCCGCGGTGGCGCCACGACACGCGGGAGGTGTGCCATGGAACAGCTCGACCGACTATTGAAGAACGCGTACCTGTTCGAGGATCCGAGGAGTTACCAAGCCGGGGTCCGCGACACGATCGCGATGATCGAGAACGCTGCCGACGGGCAGCGCGAGCATGACGAGGCCGGGGAGATCGACGTCCAGAGCTGACGCGTCGCGCTCAGGTGGCGCGCCAGGTGCCGACGATCGCTCGCAGGGCCGTGACGAGCTCCAGGGGGCGATCGAACATCAGATGGTGGTGTGCTTCCGGGATCTCGATGAACGGCACGCCCTGTGCCGCGCCGGGCGCCCGCGTCAGCAGCTCGGCCATGTAGTCGCGCACGTCGTCGTCGATGATCGCCGAGCGTTGACCGGTGACCACCGCGACCCGGCATGCCGCGTTCGACAGCCCGGTCGCGTAGGCCTCGGGGCTGGTCGGTCCGGTGCGGGAGACGAACACCTTCGGGTCGAACTTCCAGGTCCATCCGCCGTCGAACGCGCGCAGACTGCGCCGTCCGACATGGTCGATCAGGTACTCGTTGCTGCGTGGCTGGGGCGGTACCAGGTGGAAGTGGGCGACCGCGGTGTCGAGGTCGTCGTAGACCTTCGGGTTGCGGAACATCGCGCCACCGCGCCCCTCCTCGGATTCCGGATCGGGACGGCGCAGGGGCGAGTCCATCAGGATGGCGCCGGCCAGCGACGCGCCCCACCGTTCCGCGATCAGCATCGTGACGAACCCGCCCATCGAGTGGCCGGCGATCACCGGCGAGCCGGTCCCGCCGAAGGCCTCCGTCGCGGCCATGACCTCCTCGCCCCACACGCCCGGGTCGTAGACGGGACGGTGTCCGCTGTCGCCGTGGCCGGAGAGGTCGAGCGCGACCACCCGGTTCTGGCTCGCGAGTTGGGGCGCGACGAACGACCACCACTGCGCGTGTGCGGCACCGCCGTGCACCAGGGTGAGGGTCGGGAGGTCCGGTGAGCCCCATGCCAGGACGTTGATCTCGGCTCCTGCGACCTCGACGCTGCCCACCTCCGGTTGCCGGCTGATCGCATCGCGGAACCAGGCTGGGTCCTGCTCGGGGGCGGGGGCGGGGGCGGGTGTGCTCACGTGCGGGATCCTTCCGGCCGAGGGCCGCGACGGCCTCGGACCATCGCGGCATGGCGAACGTTATCGTCGGGTTCGTTCCCCATGACGCGCCTGCCGTTCGCGGCACCGGATGGTGCCCCGCACCGACGCCGGTAGCGTTGCAGGTCAGCCGGGACGCCGCGTCCCGGCCGCCGATCCGCATCCCGAGGTCCGACGTGGAAGACGAACCGTCGGCCGACCACGCCGACCACGCCGACCACGCCGAGCCCGGGGATCCCGACGATCTCGAGGGCTTCGAGACCCCGATGTCGCGGCTCCTGGCTCGAGCCAAGGGATGGCTGGCCCTGGTGGTGGCCGTCGCGCTGGTGCTGCCCTTCGGGGGCTGGTTGGTGGACGAGTTCGCCTTCGGGTCCGCGGGCACCGAGGTGGAGCAGCAGCTGGGCGCCGAGGCGGAGCTCGCCGAGGCCCTGCTGCTGGTGCGCAGCAGCGATGCCGTCGGGCGTACCACGACCGGGAGCGCCTTCGCGGTCGAACTCGACGGCAGACCGGTCGTGGTGACCAACCGCCATGTGGTGGAAGGGGCGTGCACGATCTCGGTCCGCCGGCTCGATGGTGGCCCGGCCCTGCAGGTCGACTCCCACCGGCTGGCGGCCGTGCGCGACGTCGCCGTCCTCGAGCTGACGGACGCGGACGACATCCCACCCGCGCTGCTGGTCGGCGACGCTGCCATGCCGGGCGACGAGGTCCGGGTCGTGGGCTTCCCCGTCGGTCGGCCCAGCATCTCCGCAGGTCCCGTCCAGGAGGCCGCCCCCGGCCGGCTCGTGCTCGACCTCGACATCGATCCCGGGGCATCCGGCTCACCGGTACTCGACGACGCCGGTCGCGTGGTCGGGCAGGTCTACGCCCGCACCGCCGACGGTCGTGGCGTCGCGACCCCGCTGAGCGCCCTGGTGGCCGCTGCCCAGGACGCCATCCCGGCGCCAGCGTGCAGCTGAGCTGGCACCCGCGTCACAGCGGGTGCGCGTGGAGCCATCCGAGGACCTCGCCGGCGTGTCCATCCGGTGGGAAGACGGGATGGAAGACGTGCTCGATCACCGCGTCCACGATCACCAGCGTGAGTCGGCGGTAGAGCACCTGGCCATCGACGCTGAAGGTCGGTAACCCGAGTTCCCGCCCCAGGCGCCGATCCGGGTCACTGAGCAGCGGGAACGGGAGACGCAGCCGCGTCGCCGCCTCGTTCTGGTACGCGGGATCCTGGGTCGACACCCCGACCACCTCGGTGTCCAGGCGTGCGAGATCGGCATGGTGATCGCGGAAGCCACAGGCTTCCGGCGTGCATCCTCTAGCGCCCGGGATCTGGTCCCAACCATCCGGTAGTGCGACGTCCGGCCGGCCCGTCATCGGATAGAGGTAGACGACCGCCCTCGGCGTTGCGAGGGCAGCGATGTCGAGCGTCCCGCCCTGCGTCGACGGCAGCGGGACACGTGGGATCCGGAGCCCGACCAGGTGGTCGGCGGCGCCGTCGTCGACGGGTGCCGTCAGGTGCTCCGGCAACGATCCGAACGTGGTCATGGGTCCCCTGAGCGTTCGGTGGGCAGGTCGGGAGGCGCTTCCGGGATGGGCCGGGGTCCGTGCGTGCCGAGCGATCCGATCGGCACCGGTCGGGTGCGCGTGTCGAGTCCGGTCCGGGGATGGTGCCACCGCCGGGTGCCGTCGGGCTGCTGCGTCACGACCCAACCGGCGGCTTCCTTGGTGTGGTTGTGGTGCCTGCAGCCGGGGCCCAACTGGTCGATGTCGGTGCGGCCCTTCGGGTCGTCCGCCCGCACCGGATGCCACGGTCGCGCGTGGTCGGTCTCGCTCGCGCGTGCCGCGCGTTCGCACCCGGGGTGGGTGCAGGTGTCGTGCAGTGCCAATGTGGCGTCGTGGAGCCACTCGGGAGGGATCCGGGTGCGCCTGCCGACGCCCACGACGGCGCCGGTGTCGTCGATCACCACGGTGCGCAGATCTGCGCCACGCCGGTCGATGAGAGCCCGGGCGGTCTCGGCGGTGACGCGTACGTGGCCCCCGAGCAGGGTGGTCAGGAGTGCGCCGGGTGTCTGGTCGCGATCGAGAAGGGTGGACAGGTCGGTGCGCAGCAACAGTTGTGGACGCCAGCGCATCGGTCCGGTCGCGCAGGCGCGGGTCGACCCGGCCCCGGGGGTGTCGTCGGTGAGGCGAGTGCTCAGGGAGCGTTCGAGGTGATCAATCAACCGGTCGAGTCGGTCGCGCCCGGCGGTGCGGAGCGGATGCTCCGCGGAGACGTCGGCGTCGTCGTCGCGACCGGCGACCGGGCCGAGGTTGAGGGCGGCATCGAGGATGGCGAACCGGGTGGGGCCGAGCTCGCCCCAGATACGCCCGCCGGTGCCATCGAGGCGAGGCTGCATCGCGAGGAACTCGGCCTGGTCCGCCTCCGTCTCGTCGCGACATGTCTCGGTCGGATCCATGGCGGCGAGGTGCCAGCGGATCGTGCGGGTGAGTGCGTCGGGCTCGGTGTCCGGACCGGCGTTGTTGATCGCGTCCGCGACGGCGACGTCGATCGCCTCGTCGAAGGTGCGGGGCAGCGGGCGAACGGCGAGCACGACGGAACGGACCTGGGCCCACGACACCTGACCGGCTCGGAAGGCGGTGTGAAGGCTCGGGGCGCGACGCATGACGGCCGCGGTGGTCCGCAACATGCGGGCGTCGGCGCCGGTGCGACGCCCGACGATGGTCAGCCAGGTGTCGATCCCGAGTCCGGTGGTCGCCTCGCTCAGGCCGGAGTCCTCGAGCTGGAGGATCGCGTCGACGACGTCGACGAGCAGTCGGTCGACGCGCCGTAGGTCCTGCAGGAGCATGGCGAGCTGCGGCACCTCGGAGAGCACCGGAAGGCCGAAGGGATGGGTGGTCTGCTCGTCCTCGAGGCGGGCCGCCTCGCTCGGGGCGTCGGGCACCGGGATGTCCGCGAGTCGCGCGAGGGCCGCGGGGATGTCGTCGCCGGCTCCGGCGTCGTAGGTCGCGCCCGTCTCGCGAGCCAGCACCAGGTGACGAGGCGCGGTATCCCGGGTCGGTGGCATGAGAAGAACTTACGTTCGGAACGCATCGAGGGCAAGCGGGTCCTCCAGAAAGAAACGAGAAAACCGGAGAACGCATGAAGATGGCGGGGAACGCACGAAAACGTCGCCCACGGTTCGGTGCCGCTCTCCGACCGCCCGGATGCCGCCACGAGCCGTGACCGATTCAAGTCGCGGCCCCCGGACGCCGAGGTGGTGGATGCGTGTGACGGGGTGGGCGCGCGCGACCGGGGTGGGGGAGCAGATGGTGACGAGGTCTCGCTCGGTGATCGCGATCCTCGTGATGCTCTCGGCGGCCGCGGGTTGCGGGGTCGTCGAACGTGCCGCCGGCGTCGATCCGACCCCTGTGCCCGGTCCCACCGCGGACGCCGACGCCCTCGCCACCGGCACGTCCGCTCCACCAGCCGCTGCGCCGAGCGCCGACGACGGGCACGCGCAGGTGGTGGCCTGGGCGCAGGACGCGACCTACGCGGCGCGCAACGGTCCGGGTGTCCTGCTGCGTTTCGCGTCGGGCTCGCGAGAACCGGGACTGGTGACCGATCCCGGATGCATCCCCGGGTTCGCGGGCATCCTGCGGCGTGACCCCGAGGCGCTCGCCGAGGCCAGCGTGACCCGTCAGGAGGACGGGACCTTCCGCGTGCGCGGGACCGATCTGCGGGTGGACGTCGTGGTGCGGGACGGCCGGGTTGGCCACCTCGACGGCTGTGGCGGTCCGGCGAGCCTGCGCACCGAGGCCGAGCAGGAGCAACGGCAGGCCGCCGCCGAGCAGGCCGCCGCCGAGCAGGCCGAACGTGAGGCTGCCGAGCAGGCCGAACG
>PWLR01000107.1 GCA_003558435.1 Nitriliruptoraceae bacterium
CGAACCTCGCGGAGGAGCAGAAGATCGACAGCCTGCTGTGACCCACCAGGCCGCGTCACGGTCCGCTCGTGCGGCTCGCTGAGCGCGGCGGCGTTCGTCCCGGGAAGTGCACGGCCCTGCCGCTCTCTGGCCAGCACTCCGCGATGTTCCGTGGCGCCAGGTCCCGTCGACCGTGAGGACCCGACCGCGAAGCACGGCAGGCAGCAGGCAACGGTCTGCGCGTCTCGACCGTGCCCGTGGCGGTGAGCTCCGCACCGGCCCCATCGAGCCGGCCGATGTGCGAGATCGGGGTCGTCGCTCCGGTTCGCCACTGCCATTGTTGCCGTCCACAGTCTCGCCAGGCTCGCTGCGAGCAGTGCCGTCCTTGCCCGCAGGACCGCGGTCAACCGACGTCGGGGCCGACCCGGACGTGCTGGATGCGCTGGCGTGCGCCGCGGTCGCCACCCGCCGCCTCGACGTATCGGGGCCCCGACGCGGGCCCGGATCCGAACCGGGATGGTCGACTTCTGCTCCGGTTGTCTGTGCTGAGCTTGTCGTGCCATAGGGCGCTCGGCATCGCAGAGAGTGGGTGGCTCACCGATGCGACCGAACGGTGAGGATGTCCGGCGGCCATCGCTGGGCGGGTCCGTTCTCCAGCTCTTCTGCCCGCCCCAGGACGGTCACCAGGGGGGAACGCGCGAGGTTCGACGTCAAGCGAGGTTGGTGGCGTGGACGAGCGTGTCGGACAGGTGAGCTCGCAGGATGTGGTCGAAGCGGGTGGGATCGTCGTCGCGGAGACAGTCGAGGAGGTGCTGGTGTTCATCGATGATGTGGTCGCTGCGGCTACGCATGGCGTCTTGGTGGGCGAAGAGCATCTGACGTTGCCGGTTGGCCAACCGTTCGCCGAGGTCGATGAGGTAGGGGTTGCCGCCGACCGTCAGGAAAGCACCGTGGAACTCGATGGAGAGCTCGACGAACCGCTGCATGTCGCCGGCTGCGAGCACCTCCCGTTGCTCCTGGATCGCCGGACGTAGATCAACCGCGAGCCGGGCACGAACCTCCGATGTGGCACGCGTCACGCCGCTGGTCTCCAGCACGACCCTGGCGTCGACGAGGTCCGTGACGTCCTCGGAGGTGAGGCCCCTGACCAGGGCACCACTCTTCGGGTAGATGCGGATCCACCCTTCGTCTTGGAGGCGGGTGAGGGCGGTCCTGACCGGTGTCCGGCTCATGCCGAGCTGCGCGGCGAGCTGGCTCTCGCTGAGCATCGACTCGCCCGGGAACGTTCCGTCGATGATCGCCTGGCGGATGTAGGCGAGCGCCCGGTCCGCGCTGCTCTCGGTCTTCTTCTCGGGTCCGCTCACTGTTGGCCTCTCGCGTCGGACAGCAGGGCCCGGGATCGTCGGCCGAGCGCTGCCGGGCTCGCGCTCGTCACGAGCACGTCCACTCCTCAGCGCAGAACTACTGTAGGATACAAGTTGTATCCTAATCTGTCACCCTTCGCTCTCACCGTCGACTCCCCGCCAACGAGGTGCCATGTCCCGCCGTCTGATCGCTCCGAGCCTGGCGCTGCTGGTCGCGCTCGTGCTCGGCTTCGTTGCCTTCGCTGGCGATGACTCCCCCGTGCTGGTCGACACCTCACGTACTGATGCGTCGCCTCTCGAAGACGACGTGCCCAGCAGCGAGCGGATGGCGTCACTGCGCGTCGAGTCGGATGCCGGTCTGTCGGTCGGTGACCCGGATGCGCCGATGGTCATGGTGGCCTTCGAGTCCTTCGGGTGCCTGTGGTGCGGGGTGTTCCACCGTGAGACCTTGCCGATGGTGCTGGAGGACTGGGTCGACACCGGCCGCCTGCGTGTCGAGACGCGACTGCTGCCCTATGAACCCCGCGCCGTGCCGGGTGCGAGGATCGCCGCGGCGGCTGCCCAGCAGGATCTGTACTGGGAGCTCGCCGAGCACCTCTACCCCTTCATCGCCGGCACCGACGCGCCGCCGATGGGCCGCGAGCTGACCCCTGCCGAGCTCGCTGCCTACCAGGTGCGTCAGAGCGAGGGGGCGTTGCTCGGTCAGGCCGAGCTCGTCGCCGAGCAGATCGACCTCGACATGGACCGGCTGCGCTCGGACCTGGCCGAGCAGTCCACGGCCGAGATCGTCGAGCACGACCAGCAGCTCGCGTGGGAGCTGGGCTTCACGGGAACTCCGGCCTTCGTCGTCAACGGCGTCCCGCAGGGTGGCTACTCCGGCCCGGAACGCTTCTCCGCGTTCCTGCAGGCCGTGTACGACGCGTCGGAGGGATGATCCGATGGGTGGTCTCGGACCCGAGGTCGGTTACGTCGCCGCCTTCGCCGGTGGGCTACTCGCGCTGCTGAGCCCCTGCGGTGCGCTGCTGTTGCCGTCGTTCTTCGCCTACGCCTTCGACCATCGGGGGCGGCTGCTCGCTCGCACCGGGATCTTCTACCTCGGCCTGATCACCACGCTGGTTCCCCTCGGCGTCTCGGCGTCGGTCGCGACGCGGTTCGTGCGCACCCAGCAGGACACGGTCCTGACCGTGGCAGGCGTCGCGGTGATCGCGCTGGGCGAGCTGATGCTGACCGGGTCGGGGTCCAAGCTGCTGCCCGATCGTCTGCGCGCCGGCGGCAGCGGGCAGTCGACCTCCGGCACGGTCTACCTGCTGGGGCTGGTGTACGGGATCACGGGGTTCTGCACCGGCCCGATCCTGGGCAGCATCCTGGTCATCGCCGCGGTCGGAGGACGACCGGCGCAGGGCGGTGCCTTGCTGGCGGTGTACGCGCTGGGCATGGTGGTCCCCCTCGCGATGCTGTCGCTGGTGTGGGAGCGCATCGGTGGGACAGCGATGCGCTGGTTGCGTGGACGGGAGGTGGCGATCGGCCGGTGGCGCGTCCACTCGACCTCGCTGATCACCGGACTACTCCTGATCGGGGTGGGGCTCGTCCTGGTCACCGGCAGCGGAACCTTCGAGTCGACCGATCTCGCGCTCGTGGGTGCACGTGCCGAGGAGATGGTCCAGGCGATCGGGCGGCGCATCCCAGACCGGGCGCTGGCGGTGGCCCTCGCGCTGGCGGCCGGCAGCTGGTTCATCATCAGGTGGCGTGCCGATGACCCCGAGAAGGCGGCATCGGAGGCAGCCGAGGAGTGACCCGGAGACCACGAGACGGCCAGGACGAACAGGGTGGCGGCAACCGAGGGACGCCCGGTCGTCATGGCCTGCACCTGACGGCGGCCGGGAGGTTGCTTGCAGAGGGGGCACGGGCGAGGGAACGTCGAGAAGGTGCGGTCTGACGTCGGCGCTTCTGACGACGACTGACCCGAGCCGACGTCTCGGTGATCGGGCCGCGCGCAACTACCCGAGCGCATCGTCAGTCGTGAGCGAGCCCGCGGGTGATGGCGATGGTGATGTCTCTGGCGAGGGACATGCCGGGGCTGGCGCCGAGCCAGGTGGGCACGGTGGACGGTGTGCTCATCGCGCAGCCTGCGGGCACCGATTCGACATCCGCAGCCGGTAGTGCATCATCCGCAGGATGCCTACACGACCATCCTCATGGTCGTAGCGGCCGGGGGTGTGCGGGCATGGGCCGTGCTGCTGGTCAACCTCGCCGGGGCGCTCCTGCTCGGTGTCGTGGTGGGCCG
Source organism: Nitriliruptoraceae bacterium (assembly GCA_003558435.1). Lineage (GTDB taxonomy): Bacteria > Actinomycetota > Nitriliruptoria > Nitriliruptorales > Nitriliruptoraceae > PWLR01. Next base: position 3,628 of record PWLR01000107.1, read on the forward strand.
GGCGAAGCGCTCCACTCGCGTGGCGCGCTGGAGCCCGCTGCTGGGGACCGGGCTGGCCGGGGCCTTGACCTCCTTCTCTGCGTTGGCGATGGACCTCGCGGAGCTCGGCGGTGACCGGCCAGGCCTGGCCGTGGCCTACGCAGCCGTGAGCCTTCTCGGCGGAACGCTGCTGGCCTGGGTGGGGCTGCGCAGGGGGCAACCGTGAGCGGCCTGACTCTGATCGTGCTCGGTGTGCCGGTGGCCGGCGCGTGCGGAGCGTTGCCGCGCAACGAGATCACGACCCGGGCCGTTGGGCGATGGGCGGCCGGACGTGCGCTCGGGACGGCAGCGGTGAACCTCATCGGTGCGGGGTCGTTCTCACAGAGCCCCAGGTCCGTGACCGGGTGACCGTCGATGGTTGCGACCGCGGACTCGACCTCGGCTGGCTGTCGCTGTACCTGGTGATACCGCGTCGGGTCCCTCGCCACGATCCGGGTCGCCCACCGGCCAC
>PWLR01000182.1 GCA_003558435.1 Nitriliruptoraceae bacterium
ACGGTGGGCCGACCCTCCGGATCGTCGGCGGTGGTCAACACGTTCTGCGGCTTGTTGAGCATGATGTAGGTCAGACCGGGGGCGACGTTGATGCGCTCGCCGTCGACGAGCACGACGTCGACCCGTGGGTCCACCTTCGAACCCAGTTCGGCGACCTCGCCGTTCACGGTCACCCGGCCGGCGACGATGAGGTCCTCGCTGGCGCGTCGCGAGGCGATGCCCGCGGCGGCCAGGACCTTCTGGAGGCGTTCCTCAGCCATCGGTGTCGTCTCTCTGATCGTCGTTGGTGGTGGGGGCGGCGGAACCGCCGTCGCCGTCCGGCGCATCGGGGGCGCCGTCCGGCGCATCGGGGGCGCCGTCCGGCGCATCGGAGGCGTCGTCGTCACGCGGTCGGCCGTCCCCGGCCGCCACGGCGGCGCGGAGTCGACCGACGGCGTTGCGTGCCGCCTGCTCCAGCCGATCGGTCAGTTCGTCCATCTGGTTGTCGTCACGGGGTCCCCCGACCGCGGCGACCGGTGGCGGGAGCACGTCGTCGTCCTCGTCGCCGGTGACGTCCTCGGCATCGTCGGCGCCACCGGTGTTGGTCTGGGCCGCCGACCGCCCACCCAGTCCCCCGGCCGTGAGATCACCCCCGGCGGCGAGTCGCCTGCGGATCTCCTTCAGTGCGCCCAGTTCGGGCTCGTCCGGCGCCGGGGCTTCCGGGAGGAAGTCGGTCAGCGGCGGCAACGCCTCCAGCGAGTCGAGGCCGAGCCGTTCGAGCAGTAGTCGTGTGGTACCGAACAGCGCCGCCTGGCCGGGTCCGGGATCCCGGCCGACCTCGGCGATGAAGCCGCGGGCCACCAGGCTGCGGACCGCACCGTCGGCGTTCACCCCACGGATCTCCCCGATCTCCTGGCGACTGATCGGCTGTTTGTAGGCCACCACCGCCAGCGTCTCGAGCGCTGCCTGGGTCAAGCGCCCGGTGCGGCCCGCCAGGGCCCAGCGTTCGATCACCGGTCGGGCGGCGGGCGCGGTGTACATCCGCCAGCCGCCGGCGGTGGCTCGAACCTCGGTGCCCCGCTCCTCAGCGATCGAGCGTCGCGCCAACTCGATCAGCGCTTCCTCGACGACCTCGGGCTCCGCCTCCAGCACCACGGCGAGGTTCTCGACGTCCAACGGCTCGTCGGCGAGGAACAGCAACGCCTCCAGCCCGCGCGCCAGCGGCGGCTCGATGCTGGGTGTGACCTCGGCCGCCGGCGGCGCGTCGTCCGACCGCGCGTCCCCCGTCGGTGCCTCCGCGGAGGGTGCCTCCAGGGACGGCGCCTCGTCAGCCGGCGCCTCGTCAGCCGGCGCCTCGTCAGCCGGCGCCTCGTCAGCCGGCGGATCCTCTACGGGCGCGTGATCGACGATCCGGGGTTCCGAACTGGTCATGCGAGTACCTCCGTCGCGTCCTGCGACCGGTCGGTCACGTCTGATCGGTGGGTCACGTCCGTCTGGGGGCGATCGCCATCGTCGGTGACCGCCGGGGCCCCGGGCGCAACGGCATCGACGTCCGTCGCCGTGCCCGATCCCTCGTCCGGCTCGTCCGGCTCGTCCGGCTCGTCGTCGTCCCACTCGTCCTCATCGACCAGGGACCCGAGGTCGGTACCCCCGGAGCGACGCGCGACCTCCAGCGGACCCCGATGATCGGGTTGCAGCAGATCCACGTGCCCGAGCTTGAACAGCTCCAGCACGGCGAGGAAGAACACGACCCGGTCACCCCGGCCACGGTCGGCGACCAGGGATCGGAACTCCCCGGTCTCGCCCGGGCCCGGCAACGCATCGAGCACCTGCAGGGCCGCTTCCCGGATCGTGAGGTAGCTACGCCGGATGTGGCTGAGGTCGACCTCCGCATCAGGTGTCGGTGCGGTCGCCGCGGCGGCCAAGGCGGCCAGACCGTTGACGTCGATCGGCAGGCTCGTTTCGGGCACCAACCGTTGGATCCACGGCTCGAGCGGGACCTCTCGCGCCTGCAACCCCTCGTGGCGATGCAGCCGGTGTTCGAGTATGCGCGCCACGTCACGGAAGGCGCGGTACTCGAGCAACCTGGCGTACAGCACGTCGCGTGCGTCGCCGAGCAGGTCCTCCAACTCGTCACGCTCGTCTGCCGGCAGCAACCGCGCCGCTTTCAGCTCGATCAGCGTGGCGGCCACGACCAGGAACCGGGTGGCGGTCTCGAGATCGAGTTCCTCGATGCCCTGGCCCAGGTGCGCCAGGAAGTCCGAGGTGATCTCCGAGAGATCGATGTCGGTGATGTCGAGCTGTCGGCGCGCGATGAGGCTCAGGAGCAGGTCGAACGGCCCCTCGAACGCCTCGAGCTTCACCTGGTAGGCCATGTTGGAACACGATCCGATGCGACGGTGGGCTGGTGAGGGACGCGGGGCCGGTCATCGGGTCGATCACGGCCCGGGAGCGCAGGGGAGCCTAACGCCTCGGGGGTGGTGGCCCCGTGGCGCGCCCCCGCGCCGGAGCCCGGCCGCACGACCCTCCGGCTCAGCTCGGCGGCGCGAAGCCGGTTCCTGGTCGCGGCGGCGGGCCGGGGTCGGTGGGTGGGAACGGACCAGGGTCGGTGGGTGGGAACGGACCAGGGTCGGTGGGTGGCGACCCGGAGGCCGAGCCCTCGTCGGCCCCTCGAGCGTCGGCGGCCCCGGCGTGGGAGGCGGCCCCTTCCCGTACCGCGGCTGCGGGCTGCTCCGCCCGAGGCGCGTCGAGGGACGTCGGCGCGACCGCACGCGTCGGCACGCTCACGCGTGCTCTGCGCGCCTGTACGGCGGCGGCGAGACACCGCAGGAACTGCTCGGGGGTGCATCCCGGCGGAGGTGCCGGACGCACGCGCCCCGTGAGGCGTTGCGCCAGTTCCGAGGTGAGCTGGGCGCGGACCTCCGGCGCCAGGTCGCGCGCACGCCGGAGGGTCTCGCGGATCGTGGCGTAGTCGCTGGCCTGCAGCCCGCTGACGTCCAGACGGGCGGTGTAGGCCTCGAGCCCGGCCGGCGCGTCGAACGTCTCCGCGGCCGGGGTCCCGCCGCCCCGCCGTTCCCGGACCACCAGCGTTCCGGCCGCCATGTCCCCCAGACGCTGGCTTCGGGCCGAGGCGAACGACGCCACGACCGCGATGGCCCCGGTGGTGCCGAGCAGCTCGAGGATGCCCACGACCGCCCGGATCGTTGCGTGCCGGAGTCCGACCGGGGCGCCCTCGACGGTGACCACCCGGAGCCCGAACGCGGCCTTGCCAGGGGTGCGACCGCGCGCGAGCACCTCGAAGCCGATCGGGTACCCGAACTGCCACAGGAAGGCGAACAGCAGCAGCAGGGCGATCCCGAACCATCCGGGCACGAACCCCGTCCCGCCCAGCAGCGCCTGACCGATCCCCAGCAGCCCACCGACGAGCAGGAAGATCGACAGGTCCAGCACGTAGGCGGCGCCGCGTGACCCGAGGGTGGCGATCCGCAGGTCGAGGCCGACCGCATCGGGCGTGACGATGCCGGAGCGGTTGGCCGCGCCGGATCCCTGCGTCATCGCCCCCGTGTCGCTCACCTTCATCCTCCGGTCTCGGGCCTGCTCCTACACTCCCCGACGGTATCCGCCCCATCACCGATGACCGCGAACGACCGACCACAAGGACCGGCTCACGGACCTCGACGGGTTCATCGCACGCAGCCAGCCGACCTGGGACCGGCTGGCCGAACTGACGCGCCGGGCGGGACGCGACCCGGGCCGGCTGACCAGCGACGAGTTGGACGAGTTGGTCCGCCTGCACCTGCGGGTCTCCTCCCAGCTGTCCTACGCGCGCACCCACCTCGAGGACCCGGAGACCTCGGCCTACCTCTCGGCGTTGGTCGGCCGCTCCAACGCGGTGGTCCACGGCACCAGACCGCGCACGTGGGCCGCCCTCGTGGAGGGCGTCACCCGCACCTTCCCCGCCGCCGTCTGGCACGCACGCATCCCGATCCTGCTCAGCACGCTGGTGTTCATGGTGAGCGCGGGGTTGATGGGCACGTGGCTCGCGACGACCCCCGCGGCCCTGGAGGTCGCGATGCCGGCCGAGGTCCGCGAGGACTACCTCGAGCGCGATTTCGAGGCGTA
>PWLR01000054.1 GCA_003558435.1 Nitriliruptoraceae bacterium
ACACGAGCGCGATGACCTCGGTCAGCGCCTCGGTGTTGTCGACCACGACCCCGAGCGCCGCCTCGGTGCCGAGCCCGGCGGCGTGGTCCGCGGCGGCGCCGGACATCAGCAGCACGTGCTCGCCCAGGAGCTGTTCGAGCATCAGGCGCAGCTCGGGGGCGGCGACGACCTGCTCATCCGCGTCGAGGACGCCCGGGGAGGCGCCCGCGGCGACCTCGACGGGTGGGGCGCTGACCGCCGCGGCGATCGCGGCGTTCGCGACCTCGACGTCGTCCCCGCACCCGCTCAACACGCCGATCGTGAGGGCCGCGGCCAGCACACCGGCGCCCGCCCGCGAGCCGCGCCGCCGAGGCGAACCACGCCGGGGCTTCATGACCCGCGTCCGTCCGCCTCGGAGAGCTCGGTTGCGAGCGGGACCAACCGCGGACCGGCCGGACCGAGCAGCGGCCGCAACCGGAACGTCGCCGACGACAGCCACGAGGACAGGTCCTGCGCCGGCATCGGCCGCGCCAGCAGGAACCCCTGGGCGAGGTCGCAGCCCTCGTCGCGTAGCCAGCGCAGGGTCGCCTCGTCCTCGATGCCCTCACCGACCAGTTTCAGACCCAGCCGGCGACCCAGGCCGATCGAGCCCTCGAGCAGCGCGCGCTCGTCGGCGTTGCCGAGCGCCGTGAGCACCAGCGACCGATCGAGCTTCAACTCGTCGACGGGGAAGTCGCGCAGGTAGGCCAGCGATGCGTAGCCGGTCCCGAAGTCGTCGATGGAGATCGCGACCCCCAGCGCCGAGATGTCCTCGAGCACCCGGCGTGCCCGGTGGGGATCCGACAGCAGGGCGGACTCGGTGAGCTCGATGCACAGGGCGCTGGCGGGCAGGTCGTTGGCCAGCAGCCGCTCGGCGATGTGGTCGACCAGTCGGGGATCGAGCAGGCCGTGGGCGGCGACGTTGACCGACACCTGCAGGTCGTGCCCGGCGTTGCGCCACGTGGCGACGTCGGCGAGCGCGACGTCGAGGACGTGGCGGGTCACCGGTCGCACCAGGTCGGTGGTCTCGACCACGGGCAGGAAGGCGCCGGGGCTCAGCCGGCCGCGCTCCGGGTGCTCCCAACGCAGCAGCGCCTCGACCGCGACGATCTCGCCGGTGCGCAGATCGAGCTGCGGCTGGTAGTGGGGGACCAGCTCGCCGCGTTCGAGCGCCCGGGGGATCTCGCCGGCGAGTGCCAACTGGTCGGCCGAGGTGGAGTCGTTGTCCGGGTCGTAGACCGCGATGCGCTGGCGGGTGCGCTTGGCGACGTACATCGCGACATCGGCGTGTTGGAGCAGCGCGCGGGCGTCCCGTCCGTGCTCGGGCGCGGCCGCGATGCCGAGGCTCGCCTCGATGCCGAGCGACAGCTCGCCGATGACCATCGGGGCGTCGAACAGCGCCAGCACCACCTCGGCGGCGTGACGTGCCGCCTCGGCGTCGAGGTTCGGGAGCAGGATCGCGAACTCGTCACCACCGAGGCGGGCGACCTGTTCCGGCGGGTACAGGTCGGTCAGTCGACGTCCGACCTCGCGCAGGACCTCGTCGCCGTGATCGTGACCGAGGGTGTCGTTGACCACCTGGAAGCGGTCGAGGTCGAGCAGCAGCATCGCGGCGCCGTCGGGTGCAACCGCTTCGGCCCGCTCCTCGAACGCCAGGCGGTTGGGCAGACCGGTGCGTGCGTCGAACCGGGCGAGGTGTTCGTTCTCCTCCGCCTGGGCGCGCAGCGTCGCGGATGCGCCGGCGACCAGGCGGTACAGCGCCGCGTAGAGCACCGCGAGACCGCTGGCCAGCAGCGCGGCCAGCCGGATCGTGTCGCGCAGGATGTCGGCGGCGATGGGCTCCCAGGGCAGGTAGACCTCGCTGGCTCCCACGACCGGGGCGGTGAGGTCGTCGAGGTCGGCGAACGCCCCGTCGCGGGCGCGCAGCGGCACGTAGACCGCCAGCAGTCGGGTGAAGCGGGCCGCCTCCTCGAACTCGTCGGGCGAGCTCAGGTCGGTGACCTCGGAGGTGACCTCACCGCTCAACGCCTCGGTCAACAGCTCGTCGCCGGGGAACCAGCGGCCCCGGAGCCGCTCGTTGTCGGAGTAGACGATCCAGCGCTGGTGGTTCCACACCTTGATCCGGGCGAACCCCTCCTCGGAGGTGGAGGCGGCCAGGGCGTCGTCCAGCTGGTCGCGGCGATCGCTCTCGAGGGGGAGGAAATCGCGCGTGAGGTCCTCGGGCGTGAGGTGGGCGTGGACACCCACGCTGGCGACCGCGACCGCCGTGCGCTGCGCATCGGCGACGGTCCGGTCCACGATCACCTGCCGGAGCAGCCCGCCGACGACCAGACCCAGAGCGATCACCAGCAGCGCGCTCATCACCCCGAAACGGGTCAGCAGGCTGCTTCGACGCACGGTGACGGCTCCTGGGTGGCGCGCCGCCTCCCGACTCCGGGTCCGCGCGGCGGGACGTTACGGCGCCCTCTGTAGAAGGGTCGGCACGAGCCGGTCATCCTTGAGCGATGGCGACCGTCAGCGGATGGTTCGCCGGGGGTCCGTCGGGTTCGCCAGGGGCCCGTTGGGTGCGCCGGAACACCCGTCCGCGCCGCACGAGGAACACGACGTCCGAGGTAGGGACAGGGGGGCGGCGCCCGGGGTGCACGCGGGGGTCGCGGTAGGCTCAGGGCCGCCACCGATGACGATCGCCGGACACGACCCGGGTCCTGGAGCGCATCGCCGGGCGCCAGAACTCGCCACCCGGCCGTCAGGGCCGTCACCGCTCCGTCGTCACCGCGTTCGTCCGCCCTCGTCACTCCGACCACCGTGAGGTCCTGCGTGTCCGTACCGCGTCACCACACGGTCCAGGTCCCCGCGACGACCGCCAACCTCGGGCCCGGGTTCGACGCGTTCGGTCTCGCGATCGATCTCTACCTCACGGTCCGCACCGTGCCACCCGACGGCCAGTCCGAACGGGTGCGCACCGTCGGGGGCGTGGGCTGCGGGTCGCTCGCGACCGACGACAGCAACCTGGTCTGGCGCGCGTTCGTCGCGTTCTGCGAGTACCACGACGTCGAGGTACCCGACGTGGCGATGGTGGCCCATTGCGAGGTTCCACTGGAACGCGGTCTGGGGTCGTCGTCGGCGGCGATCGTGGCCGGGTTGAGCTTGGCCCGGGCCTTGACGGGGGTGCGGATCGGCGATCGGGAGCTCGTCACCCAGGCATCCGTGCTCGAGGGCCATCCCGACAACGTCGCGCCCGCCCTGCTGGGCGGACTGGTGGCCTGCGCCGTCGACGACGACGGCAACGTGATCGTGCGACGCGTCAACCCGGCTCCGCACCTCCGGCCGGTGGCGTTGGTCCCGACCGCATCCATGGCCACGACCGCGGCGCGAGCGGTGCTGCCCGACATGCTGCCCCGAGCGGCGGTCGCCGAACAGGCGGCCCGCGCCGGCCACGTCCTGGCCGCACTGAGTGGGACATGGCCCATGGCCGTCGAGGTGGCCGGCGACCGACTGCACGAGCCCTCGCGGCTGGCGGTCATGGGGCCCTCGGCCGAGGTGGTCACCGCGCTGCGCACGGCGGGGGTCCACGCCTGGCTCTCGGGTGCGGGGCCCTCCGTGCTGGCAGCCGTTCCGGCCGTGGGAGGGCGATCGGATGCATCGGACGGCCTGATAGCGGACATCGCGCGGACCCATGACTTCGTGCTCCACGCCCGGCGTTTCGACCTCGCCGGCGCGTTGGTCTGCCCGGACGATGGCTGCGGTCTGGCCGGTAACGGAGGGTGCGTGCAGTGCCCGAGAGGTCGGTTATCATGACGGATGTCGCCGCACCGATCGGTCGCGGGTCGCGCCACTGAGGCACCGCGTGCGGGCCGTCTCACGCCGAGTCGGTTCGCAGGCTCGAGGGGGCTCGTCTCCCTGTTCCCATCGCCCGTCGTTCCGCGCCAGTCGGCCTGTGACGCTACGCGCCAGCTCCCGCCGCGCGTCAGCGCGTCAGCGCGTTCGTATCCCGTCAGACACCGGAGAACCCCATGGACCGCACCGTCCTCGAGAAGAAGGCGCTCGCCGAGCTCCGCGAGATCGCATCGACGCTCGAGC
>PWLR01000128.1 GCA_003558435.1 Nitriliruptoraceae bacterium
AAGTGATATTGAAAGCGATGTCGTACCCATATCATGAAACGGTTAAAGAAGCCTTTCAAAGTGATAAAAAAATTGAATTCATTCACGGAAAATTAAATAGTTTGCAAGAAAAAAGACATGGCAAAGGGAGTTGAAATCCATGTCTTTTTTTCTATATATACGTGAAGGGCATCATTAGGTGAATGGAACAAGGTCTTTAAGAATATCAATTATCATGTAAACAAGCACGATGGATATTATTAAGAAAATCATAGTAATAAAGAACGGAACGCCTTCGATTTGAAATGTTACCATATTCCAAAATGATACCAAGGTGCCCCAAATGCTATCTACTGAAGTTTCAGGTTGTGATATAGGACTACCGTGTAATTCGCTTGCTTCTAATTCTATTGAGTTGGCAATAATAGCCATTAGATATAAGAACCCAAAAAGCATACCTAACAAAATATATTTATTCATTTAGACCACCACCTGGGAATAAGTTTCGCCTCAATATAACAACCATGAATCCAAGTAACAACAAGAATATCGGAATGCTGACATATATAGGGATAATGCCCATAGTAACAAATAAGGTGAATATTACCCCGTTGGCTATCACAAACACAATGGTAGGCATTTTGATATAAACTAAACCTATATTCCCCGCCATTGTTAAAATGAAATACATTAACATAAAGCCTGCTGAATTATACATGCCAAGATTCAATAAGAACGATTGTAAAAATTGTGGCATATTAGGTTCTAACCCTGTTGTTGGTATCGGCACATCAGCATATTGTGGTTCTATGGGTACGTAATACGTTAAAGTAAATGGTAAATCATATCTTATCGAAAACAGAGGGTATGATTGCATATAATGGTAACCCAATACTTTAACGTGGTCTGGTAGTTCTTCTGGATATGTAGAGAATTCTTCGTAATCATCTTTAAAATCTACACCCCCGTAAATGTTGAAAAAATACCAAGGCCTTGTTGGAGCAGGACGTTCTTTTATATCCATAAAATCTTGAACGGGCACATAATCAAAATGCGTCCAATAATGGTACCAAGGTATATTACCTCCATACTCATAAGGGGTTTTTTCTATCACCCAATCATCTTCTATTGCTTCTCCGTTTTCAATAACCAAATCATCATTGAAATATAATGTTAAGAACCTCCAATGCGTTTCAATTCCAAATAATACATCCTGCGTTGAATCGGTAGGGTGTGCCCAATCCCTTGTAGGCACCATCCAAAATTCACCGTCTTTATGTGGTGTTTCATCAAAGTGCCATGTAAATTGTACACGGTTTTCAACATTATTAGGTATAACAACGTCATAAGAAAACGTAACAGCACCATCTATGGATTCTACGGTTCTTTGTGCTTCCGTTAAATGGTCGGTACGAATGTATCTAACAACCATAGGCATTCCACAAGATACATTTTCATATTGTCCGCACGATGTACTCCAAAAATCAATATCAGTTTCTTTAAAAGCAATTAGATTTGGGTACCAAGTTCTATCGCCTACAAATACAGCGGTTTGATAGAAAGATATAGCAGGTGGTGGTAAACCAACATCAACATCTTCAACGGTTTGTACTAAATAATTTCCGCCTTCCATAAGTATTTCTGGTTCGCCATCAATCATTTCACTTGCTGTATCTACATCCCATGTAATTTCCATCAATTCTGCACGTGGCAACACAGTACCAACTTCAATCTCCGTTGATGTTGCCGATAATGTTTGTGTTGATAATGCAACAAAAATCAATAAACTAAATAATAATCGTTTCATAAAATCATCTCCCTTGATTTTAAACTGCCAAGCCTCTTAAATATATGTAAGCAATCAATAGTGATAAAATCACCACCAAGAACGCTAACCATGTTGGTAAAATGCCAAGTGCTATAAAAGTAAATAACATAACTACAATAACGATAATATAAATCATGTTAGGTACTTTTAAAACGCCTAGACCAATACTTACTAATGCAATTAAAACAATACTTAATAAGGTGCGTTTTATAGCGGTGTCAATGCCTAATTGTGCTAACCAATCCATAATGGTTTCATTGAGTGGTGTTACCTCTTCATAACACGCATACAATATAGTTTCTTCCTCGGTTATCGTATCCGTGGCAAAATTCCACATCACTTCACAATCGGTTGATGTGGACCAACCCACTAACACCATACCATCAATATGAGGGTTAGGTGTAGGTTGCGGAACAGTAGAACCATATTCTAAAAACAATGTATCAGGTTCTGGCGTGGGTTCCCCACCCATGCTATGAAAGCCTACCCAAAAAATAAGGTTCCATTCCGCATATAATGTTATATCACTTGTTACCGTATCAACATCAAATAGCCATTCTTCCGAAAATTCATCAACCCAACCAACAAATTCATAACTCCAAAGAACAGGCGTTGTAGATAATTCTTCTACTAAACCATTAGGCCAAGCGTGGGAATAATAACCTTCAGGTATGGCGTCCGTGCTATCGAATGTAATTTCATGGCCTGCATGATATAATCTTGCGAAATTGTTCAACCTACTTTGAACTAAAGATAATGTAGTAGTATCAGGGTGTTGTGTGGCATAGGTTATTGAAAAACTTATATATTCAGCATCTTCTATAATGGGTATTTCAACCCAACCACTTGGATATTCCGTATAAGCAAATAAGGAATCATCAATAACAAAATAATCAAGGGGTTCCAAGGTTTCATCATAAAAACTATATACAGATTCTATACCACCAGATGTAAATGATATACGTGAGTCATCATCTAAATACAAAAATAATCTATCTCCGAATATCTCGGTAGGTTCCGAATATGCCCACCAATAGCCATTATATAATTCTTCGTAATCCCATACCAAGCCCCATTCGGCATATAAAGTCATATCATCGGTTACAACATCGTTATCAAAATCCCACTCATTATCCCATATCAACTCGTCCGTGTACCAAGTTCTAAAACTATGGTCATCTTTTGTAATAGTCCCAGGTATGTTAGTAGGGTTAGATATATTATCTCCATCTAATGCGTGTAAAAAATACTGTTCAGGAGTCCCACCCATAGTATCAAATGTCACAAGGTGGCCTGTATCATATATTTCACTATTATTATTTTGTAGATTAACAATATCTTCTAATTCTTGTGCATCAGGGTCTGCTATACCTATCATTATTCTAATCGTTACATAAGCAATATCAGGATGCAACCCAATAGCAATCCAACCAGATGGGTTATCGGTATATTCATATATACTTTCATTGAGTGTTTCCCCACCTATATACGTCATAGTGTCATCATAAAAAAGTATTGAGGAGTTGACACCACCAAACGCAAATGCTAAATCATCATCAGGTTCTAAATATAAAAACAACCTATCCCCTGATACAGGAACTTCTTCGGCTTCGATTTGATAGTAAACCGAATAAAAATGTTCAACCGTCCATGTGTGGTCTATGCTAACGGCTTTTATTCCTGTAACACTCGCAAATAATGCAATGAACATTAAACTTAATATCAATAACCTTTTCATAAAATCAACTCCCTATTGTGGTGCCATAAAGCCCGTGTCTCCACAGGCTTATGGCAATAATTCTATTATAATTGGTAATAATGCTAAACCTACGGCAAATCCGATACCTGCTTCTACCAATACATTGACTTTAAATCCGCCTCGTATTTTAATGTAAGGTATCATTATGCCGACTAAACCGATTACATATAATATCGGTATAACCGTTGCTAAACGTAAGTGGGGGCTTAAATCCCATTCCGCTGTAACGGTAATGTCATCGCCCAAGTGCATGGCGCTTATCGTTTCAATATCCCACTCTACGAAAACATAATGGTCACGTGTTGGCTCTAAAAGCGTTATGGGTATTGTTTCAATGTTAAATGTGCTCGGATTATCCGTGTGGTTTGTGCCGTCTTGTATATTATAAATAATGTTATAATCAATAGGTGTCCATTGTGCGGTAACAGTAATGTCGCCAATGTCGTCT
>PWLR01000174.1 GCA_003558435.1 Nitriliruptoraceae bacterium
GGCGCCCCGCCGGAGCGGCCATCGACGCCGGAGTTCCTACCGAGGCAAGGGACGGTACGCCGGCAGCTGGCGGAGAGTTCTGCAGATCGCAGGTTGGTAGGGGGAGCGCCACTGGCGCTCCCCCTACTTGCGGCTCGAAGTGACGCCGAACTGTCAGCGGCCAGCTCAGCCGCTGCGGTCTACTGCGCCGCTCGACACGGCTGGCTACGCACGGTTCCACAAGCGGGAGGGCCCGTCTCGACCTCGACATCGGGAACCAGCGGCAGTACCACCGAGGACGGCATCGCAGCGGTGTGCGCGATGCTGTTGGTCGCGACCCCGGGGGTGGTCCCGAACGCCCAGCGGGTGCGGTTTCCCCCAGGCGCCTCGACCGAGATCTTGACGGACGATCCTTCACGGAACACGTGCGCGAACGGGAACACCTCGACGCGCAGGGGATGGAACTCACCTGGCGTCAAGGACTCGGCCGCTTCAGCCACGTGCAGGTGATGGGGCCGCAGGACGCTGGAGCGTTCGGCGTCCTCGACCCGGTGACTGGCACGCAGCCAGCCGGTCTGCACGTACATCTCCTGCCCGTCCGGGCGGACCTCGGTCACCAGCACCTCGAGGTCGGTGTCGGTGGCGGTCGAGGCCAACCACAGATCGACGCTCGCCGAGCCGGCGACCGCGGTGTCCTCGGTCAACGGTGGCGTGGTCCAGGTAGCGACCGTCTCCGCATCGGGCTGCGACCAGGTGCGGAACATGGCGTCTCTTGCGGCCGGGTCGTGGGTGTAGCTGGTCGAACCCGAGGCGACGTCGGGTGCTTGGTCGGTCAGGCTCCCGTCGGGCTGGAAGTGCAGCCGCCACGGCTGTACCTCGGGGATCGGCCAGCTCGTGAACGTGGAGCTGAAGGCGGGCACACGCCCCCCTGCAGCGCCGTTCTCCCAGTGGATGCTCGCCTGATCCTCGGTTTCGTAGGCAGACAGCGCCTCGGTGAACGAGCTGAACCGGTCCGCATCCTCATCCGGGATCTCGCCGTCGAGGTAGTAGGCCAGGAACCGGGAGATGTCGCCGAACACGGCCGGGCCGTAGTACTCGCCATGGTCGCCGTTGGTGCCCACGAACCGAACCGTGGTCTCGGGCGAGAACCGCTCCATGAGCACCGCAGGGCGGCCTCCGGTGGTGTCGTCCTGCCAGCTGTTGACCAGCATGGTCGGGACCTCGATCCGATCGACGAAGCGGTCAGGCGCGATGCGCTGCCACACGTCGGTGTCGTAGGAATTGCTGGCGATCATGTCGAACAGTCCGACGTTCTGGCCTCGCAGCAGCTGGTTCTGTTCGCACACCTGGTCACCGTCGCCGACCCGTCCCTGGACCCACTCGTAGCCACTTGGGTAGGCGGCGATCGCTTCCTGACGCTCGGCCCAGCCCACGGCATAGGTCTGGTTGATCATCCCACCCGGGTAGACGACATCCCGGTAGTAGTCCCCCACGACGTGGCCGGGCACGATCGCATCCAACGACGGCGGCTGGGTGGCGGCGACGAACAGCTGACTGATGCCTGGGTAGGACTTGCCGACCAGCGCCACCCCGTCCGACCACGACTGCGCAGCGACGGTCTCGACCATGTCGTAGCCGTCGAGGGCCTGCAACCATTCGAAGTAGTCGAACGCGCCCCCCGAGCACCCCGTGCCGCGCATGTTCACGCCCATCACCGCATAGCCGAGCCCGAGGAAGTCGCGGTCGAGACCGTCATAGAACCGCTGGGAGGGCTCGTAGCCGGAGTAGTCGATCACCGTCGGGTAGGGACCTTCTCCCCACACCTCCGCGTCGGGCAGCAGCAACTGGTAGCCGAGTTTGGTGCCGTCACGGACCTCGAAGTAGCCGTAGCCCGGCTCGAGGTGTTGCCGCACGTACAGCGATGCCGGCGGGGTGTCCTCAGGTGAGCTGACGTGGACCGGTCCGCTGCGCCGGCTCTGGGCGCCATCGACCGTCTGAGAGACCCGGTAAGCACGTCCGGGTTCGACCTCGCGGAACAGGTACGAACCAGCCGCGTCTGCCGTGCCTTCAGCGACGGGCCGGTGCGCCTTGCCGTGCAACGTGATGGTGGCGTCCGGTACCGCACCGGTGACCGCGACCTGTTCGACGCTGCCGCTGACCTCGGGAACCGTCAGCCCCCGGTCAGGCGGCGATGCGGCCGCATCCACGCTCGGCAACAGCGTCAGCAGCATCGCCACCGCCGCGAACGCCGCCACGATCGTTCTCATCGACATCGGCTGATAGGGGGTCGTTCTTCCCATGCACGTTCTCCCTCTTGAGTCGTTCAGGCCGACGCGACGTGCGAAGGCTCTGACTGGCCTGGGGCCGCCGAACGGCGGCCCCAGGAACCTGCACGGTCAGCGGCGTGCTCCGTGTCCGGGGCGCGCGGCGACCTCGACCGAGTCGGACAGCAGCGAGCGCTGGCCATCGACCTCCTGAGCCACGACGTAGGCGCCGGCGCTCAAGCCTCCGAAGCGGACCGTCCCCCGGGCGCTGGCGCGCCTGGCCTGCACGGTCTCGCTGTCTTGGCGGAGCAGCACGGTCGCCTTTGGCTGCACTCCGCTGACCTCGATACCGGTCGGCACGGCTCGGAGGATCGGTGCGTCGTGGACCTCGACACCGGGGCGCCCCGCGTCGGGCAGGCCGTAGTCGCAGACCCCGCCGGGAAAGATCGTCGCCAGCCTGCCGATCTCGTCGGCGGTGGGATGCCACTCGCCGTAGAGGCCTTCAACGACCGCGGTGGCGACCGGCATGACCTGACACTTGAACACGTCGTTGGTCATCGGAGCGCCCGCTTCGAGACGTGAGCCGGAGTAGATCTCGAAGGTCTGGGCACACTCGCCCTCGGGACCGTCGTCGAGGATGCCGTTCCACACGTCGTGGCCGGCAGCGAGCAGCTCCCCGTCGTTGTCGAAACACGAGTCCACCGCACGCGAGGGAGCGTTCTTGGCCACGCTGCTGCCGGGGTTCGCCCGGATGTTGGCCATCCACTCGTCGACGACCTCGAACGCCAACTCGTTCTTGATCGAACCGCGCGGGCCTTGGTCATCACCGGAGAACCAGATGATGTGGTTGTCGGCATGGCCCTGGCCCTCGATCAGCCGTTGACGGGCGATGAACGATTGCTTGATGTTGTGCATGTCGAGCTCATGCTCGAGATCGGCCCGGATATCGATGATGGGAATCTCCACGGGCAGCTCACCGGTGAAGACCAACCCGGATTCGTAGGCACCCGCGATGGCGTCGAGATCGCCCTCAGCACGCTCGGCTGGGGTGAGCCCGCCGTCGGGTGAGTGGTGCATGTTCCGGGCGCTCCATGGATCGAAGTCGAGCTCACCCGCCAGCACGTCCTGGATCGATCCCACGAACGGGAAGGCCTCCTGCACCATGTCCTCGGTGGCTTTCCACCCACCGACGTGAGCGTTGACGTCGAGGAACTCCGATGGGCTGATCCGGCCGTCGGCCACCGCCGAGAGCCCGTACTGCACGCCGATGTTGTCCCACGCGGAGCGGGCATAGCCGGTCTCGGAATCGGTCCCGAACACGTTACGCAGATCGTTCCAGTGGGTCCGCTCGATCTGTGCCTGCTGTTCGGCCGGCAGCCGCTCCGCCCCGGCGATCGATCCGAAGTGCGGGTTCAGGTACAGCGGGCTGAGACCGAACCAGCCCTCCAGGCACTCGCTCGAGCCGGTCTGCACCGGCAGCCCGAGCGCTTGTTGGATCTGTGCCAGGTTCCGAGCGGTCGACCCGAGATAGCCCTCGATGGTGTGCAGCCCGAGGAGCCATTGCCGGTTGTCCCAGTTCTGCCACGTCGGGTTCTCGACGTCGGTGACGTCCATGTAGTGCTCGAGGATGGCGCAGTCACCGATTTCGATCGGCGCCGTGATCAGATCCGGGTAGGTGCGCTGCGGCACGGCCGCGTCCAACAAGCCGGGTTGGGTCTGGGCGTAGACGAACTGCTGCGTGCCGCCCCCCGAGTCGCCGATCCCGA
>PWLR01000201.1 GCA_003558435.1 Nitriliruptoraceae bacterium
AGCTCGTGTCGATGAGGCGCCCGCACGGTGAAGGTGTCGCCGGTGCGGACCTCCTCGCCGTCGATCACGCTGGGCGCGTCGACGCGGTCCTTGGACATCTGATCGATCGTCCTGGCGAGGGACTCACGTTCGGGGCTGCCGGGCGCGTAGCCGAACACGGGCTCGTTGACGGGGGTGGGGACGCGGAAGGTGCCGTCGCTCATCGAGGTGCTCCTGACGGGAGGTGCGTGGGGGTGCCGGGCTCGGACGGATGCAGCCGTGGGTTCGACGTTAGGTCGTGGTCACGGGGAGGTGAGCGCGCCGGTGAGGGCGCGGGCGAAGAAGATCATGTTCGCGGGCCGCTCCGCCAGGCGCCGCATGAAGTAGGCGAACCATTCCTCACCGAAGGGCAGGTAGACCCGCAGTCGGTAGCCGTCGGCGACGAGCGCCTCCTGCATGTCGGTCCGGATGCCGTAGAGCATCTGGAACTCGTAGGTGCTGCGGTCGCGACCGAGCAGGGCCGCCTCGCGCTTGATGGCGGCGACGATGCGGTGGTCGTGGGTGGCGAACCGGGGCTCGACCCCCTCGGCGACGAGGTAGCGGGCCGCTTCGAGGTAGCTGCGGTCCACGTCGGGCTTGCGCTGGTAGGCGAGGTGGGAGGGCTCCGCGTACGCCCCCTTGCACAGCCGCAGGCTCGCGCCGGCGCGCGTGAGTCGCCGGACGTCCTCGGCGGTGCGGTGCAGGGCCGACTGGACGGCGCAGCCGACGTTGGTGAAACCGGCCGCATGGGCCTCCTCGACCAGTTCCACCGTCGATTCGGTGACCGTGTGGTCCTCCATGTCGAGGGTGACGTGCACGTCCGCGGCGTGCGCGCGCTTGGCCAGGTCGGCGAGCAGGTTGGTGCACACCTCGCGGTCGAGCAGGAGACCCAACTGGGTCGGCTTGACCGAAACGCCGGCCGGGAGACCGTCGTCGCCGATGCGGTCCAACAGTTCGCGGTAGACGTCCGCGGCCGCCTGGGCCTGATCGAGGTGGGCGATGAACTCCCCGACGTGGTCGAGCGTGAGGTCGATGCCCGCGTCGGCCAGCGACCGGGCCGCCGCCAGGCCGTCCGCGGTGCTCTCGCCGGCGATGTAGCGGTCCACGACCTGACGCGCGATGCGGCTGTTCCGGGTGAGATCGCGAAGCGTGGTGTTGTCGGCGGCCTGGATCAGGGCCCAACGCAGCATGGGGACTCCTCGGGGATGTCGCAGGGAGGTCGCGGTCGGAGGGTCGGCGGTCGATCATGCAGGGTCCGCGCAGGTGCGCGCCACCGGCTCCGGGACTTGGGCCCGGCACGCGGCTGCGCGCCCTACCGTCATGCGCTCCACGCGCTGACCGGGCAGACTCCCGTAGGTGGCTTGCGGGAACCCTGTAAGCCGCTTGCAAGTGTCCGATGGTGATGGCGGACGTCGATGTGGGAGACACGGTGGTCGAGGTGCGCGCGCTCGGGACCCTCGAGGTCCTGGATGACGACGGCTCGCCGGTCGCCATCGGCGGTCCACGCCCTGCTGCGATCCTGTTGGCGCTGGCGTTGGCGGGCGGGACGGTGGTCTCGGCGGACGGGCTCGTGGAGGAGGTGTGGGGTGATCAGGCCCCCCGGAGCGCCGTGGAGACCCTCCACAGCTACCTCTCACGCCTACGTCGCGCGTTGGAACCCGACCGCTCGGCGCACGGGGCGACGACCGCCCTGACCCGCACGCGGGCCGGTTATCGCATCGACCCGCAGGTCGTCTCGATCGATGTCCACGCCTTCGAGGCCGAGGTCGCGAGGGCCCGGGAGGCGGCGCTCGCAGGGGACGCCCGAGGGGCGGTCGAGCACTTCGGGACCGCGCTCGACCGCTGGCGCGGTCCCGTGGGTCACGGAGTGGAACTCGGAGCCGGGAGCCGGGCCCGGGCGACCCAGTTGGAGGAGTTGCAACTCACCGCCACCGAGGAGCGCAGCGCCCTCCGGTTGGGGCTCGGCGATCACGAGACCCTGATCGGCGAGCTGGAACCGTCGGTGGCCGCCAACCCGATCCGGGAGCGCCTCCACGCGCTGTGGATGGTGGCGCTGTACCGCTCGGGCCGCCAGGCGGAGGCCCTCGCGGCCTACCGCCGCCTGCGGCAGCAACTCGTCGAGGGCCTGGGGGTGGAACCGGGGCCCCGGCTGCTCCAGCTCCACGAACGCATGCTGGCGCAGGATCCCGCCCTGGAGCCCGATGGCGGCGTCGGCTCGGAGCTGGTGCGTCCGGACCCGGGGCCGGGCTCCTCACCCGTGGCCCGCGACACCCCCCCGCCGGGCAACCTCCCGGCCCCCATGGTCGAGCTCGTCGGACGGCGCGAGCAGCTCGATCGCCTGGCCGAGGAACTCACGGGCTCCCGGTTGATCACGCTCACCGGGGCGGGCGGTTGTGGCAAGACCCAGCTCGCGCTGCAGCTGGCCCGGGAGACGCTCGCGAGCTTCCCGGACGGCACGTGGGTCGTCGAGCTCGCGTCGCGTCGTGATGCGGACGCCGTCCCCGGAGCGGTCGCGGAGACGCTCGCGGTCGACGACGCGCCGTTACCGGGTCTGATCGACGACCTCGTCACCCGGCTGCGGGGGCGCCGGGTCCTGCTGCTGCTCGACAACTGCGAGCACCTCGTCGACGCCTGCGCCTCCCTGGTGCAGGAACTGCTGCAGCGCTGTCCGGAGCTGCACGTGCTCACCACCAGCCGTCAGACCCTCGATCTCGACGGCGAGGTGGCGTGGCGGGTGCCGTCCCTGTCGCTCCCGCCGGTCGGTGCCGATCTCGCGCACCTCGCGGTCAGCGACGCCGCCCGTCTGTTCGTCACCCGCGCCGCGAGCGTCCGACCGGGGTTCACGGCGGCGGAGGACGATGCCGCGGCGATCGCCGCCATCTGCCGCGAACTGGATGGCATCCCGCTCGCCATCGAACTGGCCGCGGCACGGCTGCGGGTGCTCTCGCCGCAGGAGATCGCGGACCGGCTCGACGACCGGTTCGCCATGTTGCGGACCTCCCGCCGGGGTGCGCCGTCGCGTCACCGGACCCTGGATGCCGCGATCGCCTGGAGCTACGAGCTGCTCGGCCCTGCGGCGCAGCGGCTCCTGCTCCGTCTGGCCGTCTTCGAGGGCAGCTTCACGGTCGCGGCGGCCGAGACGACCTGCAGCGGCGACGAGCTCCCCCGGGGCGAGGTGCTCGAGCTCCTCGACGACCTGGTGGGCCGGTCCCTGGTGAGCACCACGGCGGTCTCGGTCGGCCCGGCCCGACACGAGCTGCTGCAGTCGATCCGCTCGTTCGCCCGCGCGCGATGGTCCGACCGCGAGCGCACCGAGATCTCCCGGCGCCACGCCGGATGGTGCGCCTCGCTCGGTGACGCCGCGGCCACCGAGCTGACCGGCCCGGACCAGGTCCGCTGGCTCAACGAGCTGCACGCCGAGCACGCCGACCTCCGGACCGCGCTGAGGTGGTCATCGACCAACGCGCGGTTCGATCTGGCCCTGCGGATCACCGCAGGGGTGTGGTGGTTCTGGTTGCAGTTCGGGCATGCGCGCGAGGGCGCGGCCTGGCTGGCCGAGGTGCTGGCGGACGTGGAGGCGGCGCCTGCCACGGCCGCGGACGTCGATCCCGACGTGCTCGTCCGCGCCACCTATGCCGCCGGGCGGCTCGCCGGAGCTGCCGGTGAGGACGCGGCCGCGCAGACCTGGCTTGAACGGGCGGCGGAACTCGCGGTCCGCGAGGGTTCCACCGGGTGGGCGGCGCTCAGCCTCGCCCGGCTCGGACAGCAACGGCAGGTGGGTGGTGCCTCCGCGGCCGCGGCCGCGGCGCTCGAGGACGCCCGCCGCACCGCCGACGGGCACGACGATCCCTGGGTGCACGCCGGCATCTCCGACGTGGCCGGGCACCTCGCGGTCGCGGCCGGCGACCTCGAGCGGGCGGGTGCGGCGTTCGAGGTCGGCGAGCAGCGCTACCTCGAGGCCCAGGACCGTTGGAGTGCGTGCCTGGCACGGCTCGGTCGAGCCTGGGTGGCGCGCCGCTCCGGCCAGCTCGACCACGCGTTGAGCCTGCATGCCGAGAACCTGCGCTCGACGCGCACCCTCACGCGCAGCGCGTTCGACTTCGTCGGGATCGCCCGGGACCTACGCGGGGTCGCCGCAATCGCGTCCCGGGTGGGGCACCACGCGCTCGCCGCGCAGCTGTGCGGCGCCTCGGAGACCTTGCGGACCCTGGGTGAGGTGGCGCTCACATCCGACGAGCGTCACGAGGTGGACGCGGTGATCCGTGCCGCGACCGAGCGCATCGGGGCGGACGCTGTGAACGCCGAGCAGGCGATCGGCCGGTCGCTCGGTGCCTCCGAGGCCCTCACCGTCGCACTGCAGGCCACCGGCGAGCTGATGGAACCCGTGGACGCCTTCCAGCGCGCAGGGGCGGAAGCCGGGACGTAGCGTGCACGAGCGTGATCCACCCGCAGGGAGGAACCGACCGATGGCGAGACACTCGCAGTTGCGCGACCAGGCCCGACAGGTGCTCCTCGACGGGCTGGCTGGTGCCGGCCTCGAGGTGACCGAGGTCGGCGAGGATCGCTGGATGACGATGCTCGCCGGCGAGTGGAAGCGCACGATCCCGGTGCTGTTCCATCTGGAGGACCGCTCGCTGTCGTTTACCTCGCTGTTCTCCGGGGTCCCCGACGAGGGCCATGCGGAGGTCTACCGGATCCTGTTGCACCGCAACCAGCGATCGGGGCCCGTGCACTTCGCCCTCGACGACGAGGGTGACCTGATCCTGACCGGGGAGCTTCCGCTGGCGGCGTTGGACGCCAGGATGCTCGACGAGGTGCTGGGTTCGCTGCTCAGCCTGGCCGACGAGACCTTCAACCAGGTGCTCCGCACCGGGTTCGCCACGTACCTGGAAGCCGAACAACGCTGGCGGGCCGGTGCCGGGATGCCACCCAACCCGGTCGGCGAGCCGGTGCACGATCCCGGCCGGGCACCAGCCGGGCCGACGCAGCCCTGAGCCCGCGGCGCCCTTAGGCTCGCCGTGTGTGGTCAGCGTGGCCGCACCCGTAGCCGAAAGAGGGTCCGATGGAAGGCACGTTGGCGATCGTGGGCACCGGACGCATCGGTGAGGCCCTGCTGCGTGGGTTGCTGCGTTCGTCCTGGATCCGGCCGGAACAGGTCGTGTGCACCACCCGTCGGCAGGAACGTCTGGACGTGCTGGCGGCGGAGCACGGCGTGCGGGTGACCACCGACAACCGGGAAGCGATTCGGTCCGCCGATGTCGTGCTGATCGCCCTGAAGCCGCAGGTGCTGTTGCGCACGATCGCCGAGGTCGGCGATGCGTTCCACCCCGGCCAGACCGTCATCTCCGTGGCTGCCGGCACCACCACCGCCGCGATCCAGGAGGCGATCCCCGGCGAGGTGCCCGTGGTGCGGGTCATGACCAACACGCCCGTGCAGGTCGACGAGGCGATGTCGGTGGTCTCGGCCGGCACCCACGCCGCCGAACGGGACCTGAAGGTGGCCGAGGACATCCTCGGCCATGTTGGCACGGTCATCCGGATGGGGGAGGAGCACCTGGACGCGGTGACGGCACTGTCGGGGTCGGGTCCGGCCTACTTCTTCCTGCTCGCCGAGGCGATGATCGACGCGGGGATCCTGCTCGGCCTGCCGCGTGACGTCTCGACCGAGCTGATCGTCCAGACCATGGTCGGCAGCGCCAAGATGCTGCGCGACACCGGCAAGCACCCGGTCGAACTGCGTGAGATGGTCACCTCGCCCGGCGGGACCACGATCTCCGCGATCCGGGAGTTGGAACGCTCCCGCGTCCGGGCGGCGTTCCTGGACGCGATCGAGGCTGCCAAGCTGCGGGGCGAGGAACTCTCCCGTGAGCGCTGATGCTCGCGTGGCGCCCGTCGGGGTGGTTCCGAGCGTCTGATGTGGGGTGCGGCGACGTACCCTTCCAAGTCTGTCTGTCGACGTTTCGGAATCCCGCGTGCGCGCTCCTGTCTCTCTCGTGCTGGTGCTGGTGTCCGCACTCGTGCTGTCGGCCTGCACCCGCGAGCAGGCGCCGACGATCGAGACCGCCGAGGTCCGCTCGGGTGAGGTGATCCAGACCGTCCAGGCGCCCGCACAGCTCGATGCCTCGGACCGTGCCGAGGTGAGCGCACCGCTCGGCGGTGAGGTCGAGCAACTCCTCGTCGACGACGGTGACATCGTCGCCGCTGGGGACGAGCTGGTGCGCCTGGCCTCCGACTCTCTGGACGCCCAGATCGCGCAGGCCGAGTCCGTGGTCGCCTCGGCCGAAGAGGTGGGGGCCGCCTCGGCGGGCGCGGGGTTCGATCTCAGTCCCGTCCTGGGGGCCTTCCGAAGCCAGCTCGACACCGTCTTCCCCGCACTGATCGAGGCGCTCGGTTCACAGCTGGCGACGACCGAATCGACCCTGGCAGCCGCGGTCGCCGGCGTCGAGGAGACCACCCGTGCGACCGACGAGTTGGGCCGGGACCTGCAGGCGGCGCTCGCCGAGGCCCAGGCGACGCTGGACGACCTCCAGCTGGGCCGGCCCGATCTCGACCTCCCCGAGCTGGACCTGCCCGAGCTGGACCTGCCCGAGCTGGACCGGCCCGAACTGGACCGGCCCGAACTGCAGCTCCCCGGGTCGGACGCGGCCGACCCGCCATCCGGGCTCGACGCCGCGGGCATCACCGCAGCCCTGAGCGAGGCGCAGGGCTCGGCCGCCGACGCGCGACGCCAGCTGCGCGACACGGAACTGGCGTTCCGCTCCGCCTCCCGGCAGTTGCAGGACGCCGAACAGGAACTCGAGGCCCAGGCGGAGGCCACCTCGGCGGCACAGGCAGCGGCGGTCGATGCCCAGGTCGAGCAGGCCCAGTTCGCGCTCGAGGCCACGAGGTCGCGGGTCGACGACCTTCTCGTGCGGGCGCCCATCGGCGGCGTCGTGGAGCTCGCGCGCGGCGGTGGCGGTGGCGGGGGCGGTGCGCCGGGGCTGGAGGGGCTGCCGTCCGATCTCGGTGACCTGGCCGGGAGCCTCGGCGGGGCCGAAGGTCTGGGTGGTCTTCTGGGCGGAGACGGGGATGGTCCGGGCGACGTCACGGACGGGCCCATCGCCGTCGGCGTCGAGGTCGGCGCCGGCCAGCCGCTGTTGAGCGTGTTCGACCTGTCCGGGTTCGTGGCCCGGGTCGAGGTCGACGAGATCGACGTCGTCCAGGTCCAGGAGGGACAGCTCGTCACCATCCGCGTCGACGCCTTCCCCGGCGTGGAGTTGGAGGGACGGGTCGACCACGTCGCGCTCGCGCCCAGCCGGGATGTCATCGGTGGTGCGCTGTATCCGGTGACCGTGGTACTGAGCCGGGTGCCGGAGGACGTCGCGCTGCGGGTGGGCCTCACCGCCTCGGCCGAGATCGAGGTGCGTCGGCTCGAGGGTGAGACCGTCGTACCGACCTCGGCGCTGCTGCGTAGGGGTGAGGGCGAGGTGGTGCACGTGGTCCGTGACGGCATCGCCGTCGAGGTGCCCGTCGAACTGCTGGCCATCGGCGATCAGGACGCGGCGATCGCGGGCGAGGTCCGGACCGGCGAACAGGTCGTCACCATCGGCGTCGAGTTGATCGCCGATGGCGACGAGGTCCCGACGTGAGGCCGGAGGTGGCGTCCCCCCACCTGTTGGAGGCCGATGCGGTCGAACGCACCTACCGGTTGGGGCGGGACGTCGAGGTGCACGCCCTGAGAGGGGTCAGCTTCGTCGTCGAACGGGGCGACTACGTCGCGATCGTGGGCTCGTCGGGATCGGGCAAGTCGACCCTGCTGAACCTGCTGGGAGCGCTCGATCGTCCGACCTCGGGTCACGTCCGCTACGACGGCCGTGACGTGCGGGAGATGGACGATGCGGAGCTTGCGGAGCTGCGCAACACCCGGATCGGGTTCGTGTTCCAGTCGTTCCACCTGTTACCGAGGATGACGGCGCTCGACAACGTCGCGCTGCCGTTGGTGTACCGGACCGGCTCGCCCCGGGAGCGTCGCCGACGCGCGGAGCGGGCGCTGGAGGCCGTCGGGCTGTCCGACCGTATGGACCACCGCCCGACCGAACTGTCGGGGGGCCAGCAGCAGCGGGTCGCCATCGCGCGGGCACTGGTCACCGAGCCGGCACTGCTGCTGGCCGACGAGCCGACGGGCAACCTCGACTCGACCACGGGTGAGGACATCATGGGGCTGCTGGAGACCCTGCAGGCCGAGCAGGGGACCGCCCTGGTGGTGATCACCCACGAGGCGGAGATCGCTGCACGGGCCTCGCGCATCATCGAGTTGCGCGACGGCAACGTCGTCAGCCGTGCGCAGCCCCGGGGGCAGGTCTCGGCTTCGGGTGGGCCGCGGGGGGACATTTGAGCGTCCGGGAGGCGTTCCGGGTCGCGATGCAGGCCCTGGTGGCCAACCGGCTCCGGTCGGTGCTCACGATGTTGGGCGTGCTGATCGGGGTGATGTCGGTGGTGTTGCTCGTCGCCATCGGCCAGGGCGCACGTTCGGAGATCACCGGCGCGATCGAGGGGCTCGGTTCGAACCTGCTGTTCGTGTTGCCGGGGGACGGGGACTTCGGTTCAGGGCCGTCCCGCAGCCGTTTCGTGCTGGACGACGTCGAGCGGATCGATCGGGAACTGCCGGGAGCCGAGCCGCGCGTGGCCGGTTCGAGCGTCGGTTCCGAGCCGTTGCAGGTCGACGGGGTCCGCCTCAACGCGACGGTGCTGGCGATCACCGCCAGCTATCCGCAGGTCCTCAGCCGGGAGATCGCACGGGGGCAGCAGATCTCCGAATCCGACATCGCGACCAGCCGGCGCACGGCGGTGCTCGGTGCCGGCACCGCCGAGGAGTTGTTCGCCGGGCAGGATCCCATCGGTCGCACCGTGAACCTCGGTGGCACCCAGTTCCGGGTCGGTGGTGTGCTCGCCCGCGTCGGAGGCGGTGGATCGCCCTTCGGTCCGGACCAGGACCGCACCGTGTTGGTCCCGATCACCACCGGGCAGCGGTTGTTCGGTACCGACCGGATCGACTCGATCTTCGTGCGGGCCTCGTCGACCGCCGGGGTGGACACGGATCGTGTCACGGTCCAACGCATCCTGGGACAGCGGCTGGGCGAGGAGGACTTCACGGTCGTCAGCCAGGACGAGATCATCGGCGTCGTCGGGGACATCCTCCAGATCCTGACGATCGTGTTGGGCTCGATCGCCGGGATCTCGCTGTTGGTCGGTGGGGTCGGGGTGTCGAACATCATGTTGGTCTCGGTGAGCGAACGCACCCGGGAGATCGGTCTGCGCAAGGCCCTGGGGGCCAGGACCCGGGACATCACGACGCAGTTCCTGCTCGAGGCCATCGTGCTGACGGTGGTGGGTGGGCTCATCGGTCTGGGACTCGGCATCGGCTTCGCGCAGCTGGTGGCCGCGTTCGCCCCCGTGCCGGCGGAGGTCACCACGTGGTCGGTGGTCCTGGCGCTCGGGGTGTCCACGGGGGTCGGGCTGGTGTTCGGGGTCCTGCCGGCCCGGCGCGCCGGACAGCTCGATCCCGTGGAGGCCCTCCGGCGGGACTGACCGGCCAGCGGCGTCGGTGGGAAACGTTAGGCTCACACGACGAACCGGGGATCGGACCCGGGCAGCGTGCGGGAGGCGTCGTGGCAGGCGAGGGATCCGGTGCGATCGGTCGTGTGGCGATGGTCTGGGATGATGGCCTCGCGGCCTACGACCTGGGGCAGGGCCATCCGCTGGCGCCCATCCGTGTCGAGTTGACCGTCGAGCTGATCCGTCACAGCGGCCTGCTGCGGGCGGGTGTGGACGAGGTGCTCCCGGGCAGCTTCGGTGAGGCCGAGCTGCTGCGGTTGCATCACCAGGACTTCGTGGAGGTCGTCAAGCGGCTGTCGGCCGACCCCGGTGGCTGGTGCGATCCGACGTTCGGTCTCGGAGCCGGGGACACCCCCGCGTTCGAGGGGATGCACGCCGCCTCGTCGCTGGTGTGCGCCGGGTCCCGCGAAGCGGCCCGCCAGGTCTGGGAGGGCGAGGCCGACCATGCCTTCAACCCCGCGGGGGGTCTGCATCACGCGATGCCTGACCGCGCCGCAGGTTTCTGTGTCTACAACGACCCGGCGGTCGCCATCGACTGGTTGCTCCAGCACGGGGCGGAGCGGGTCTGTTACGTCGATGTGGATGTCCACCACGGTGATGGTGTGGAGACGATGTTCGCGCACGATCCGAGGGTGCTCACCATCTCGTTGCACGAGTCCGGCCGCTTCCTGTTCCCGGGGACCGGCCGTGTGCAGGACATCGGTGACGGCGCCGCTCGTGGGAGCGTCGCCAACCTGCCGCTGCATCCCGGCACCACCGGCGAGGTGTGGTTGGGGGCGTTCGATGCGGTGATCGAACCGTTGATCCGTGCGTTCGACGCCGATGTGCTGGTCACCCAACTCGGCTGCGACACCCACGCGACCGATCCCTTGGCGCATCTCGCGTTGACGGTCGACGACATGGCGGCGATCTACGCCCGGTTGCATCGGCTGGCGCACGAGACGGCTGACGGCAAGTGGATCGCGATGGGTGGGGGCGGCTACCAGTTGGTGCAGGTCGTGCCCCGTGCGTGGACGCTCGCGTTCGCGGAGATGTCGGGTGGGGCGCTGGAGGTGGAGATCCCGATGGTGTGGCGGGAGCTGGCGGTCGAACGCACCGGGGCGGTGCCACCCGTCAGCTTCACCGACGACCCGGTCCGGGTCTCGGATGCGATGTACGAACAGGCGGTCCGAGCCGCCAAGGACAGTGTGGCTGCCCTGCGTGAGCTGGTCCTGCCACACCACGGTGCGCGCTGAGCGTCCGTGAACCGACCGCCACCTCGATCGGTGGACTGCGGGCGATGTTGCGCATGTGTAACGGGATGGGGTCGTGGTCCTGTTGCCGGAGATGGGGCGGCGGAACGCTCCCGTGACGGGTGTATCGTCCCGGACATGGACCACACCCTGCTCACCGCTGCCGAGGTCGCCGACCAACTACGCGTCTCGACGATGACGGTCTACCGGTTGATCCGCCGCGGCGAACTCCCGGCGGTGCGTGTGGGCCGCAACTATCGGGTCCGCGCCACCGATCTCGACGCCTACCTCGCCGGGCAGACGGTCGACCCGGCGACCATGGACATGGACGCGCTGGGCGACGAGGGGCACTGAGGCAGGGTCCACCGACGAACGGTGGGCATCGCATCGGCGAGCCGCCCCGTCCCGGTGTACGGGACCGGTCGTCCGGGATCGGCGTCACGGTCTGCGCCCGCGTGCGCTTCACTGTCGGTTCGCGGACGTGGAAGGCTCCATGTGGCCGAGGGCCGGCGTGTTCTGATCACCGGTATCTCCGGCCAGCTGGCCGGCATGGTCGCCCGCGCGCTCGAACAGCGCGACGACGTGCACGAGATCATCGGTATCGATGTTCGTGAGCCGCATCACGAGCTGCAACGGACCGAGTTCGTCCGGGCGGACATCCGCAATCCGATCGTGGCCCGCGTCCTGGAGGCGGCGGCCATCGACACCGTGCTCCACATGTCGACGGCCACCACCCCCTCCGAGGCGGGGGGCCGTGCACGGATGAAGGAACGCAACGTCATCGGCGCGATGCAGCTGCTGGCGGCGTGTCAGCGCGCTCCGACGATGCGCCGCTTCGTGTTGAAGTCGACGACCGCGGTCTACGGCTCCGACCATGCCGACCCGGCACTGTTCCGCGAGGAGCACTCCGCCCAGCAGCCGGCCAAGCACGGGTTCGCCAAGGACGTGACCGAGGTCGAGGCGTACGTCCGCGCACTCGGACGCCGTCGCAAGGACATCGACGTCACCCTGCTGCGGTTCGCGAACCTGCTGGGAGCACGGTTGGACAGCGCGTTCCACACGTTGTTCACGCTGCCCGTCGTGCCCACGGTGCTCGGCTTCGACCCGCGGTTGCAGTTCTGTCACGAGGACGACGCCGTGGCCGTGATGGTCCGGGCCGCGACCGGCGATCAGCCCGGGGTCTACAACGTGGCCGGGGACGGGGTGCTGTATCTGTCCCAGTGTGTGCGGTTGGCAGGGCGGATCGCTGCCCCGATCCCGCTGCCCTTCGTCTCGGGCGTGGCGAACCTCGTGCGTCGGAGCCGTCGCGGCGACATCTCACCCGAGCAGCTGCGGTTCCTGCAGTTCGGCCGGGTCGTCGACACCCGGCAACTGACCGAGGATTTCGGCTACACCCCCGCGTTCACCACCCGCAGCGCCTTCGAGGACTTCGTCCGCCGTCGCCGCATCGAGGGACTGGTGGACCGGCAGTCCGTCGACCGGTTCGAGCAGGAGCTGTACGGGTTCCTCCAGCGCAAGGGCCAGGAGCGTTTCCTGGACGATCAACGAGGTACCGGACGATGAGCCAGGCGTCGGAACAGCATGCTCAGGTGATCTCCATGGCGGAGCAGCGCGCGGCCCGCTCCGCGCGCGGCGTGGCCGATGCGACGCCCGCCACGGACAGCCGTCCGAGGTGTGGAGCCTCGACGCTCGACGGGCGCCCCTGCCGCAACTACGCGGTCGACGGCGGCCGCTGTCGCGTCCACGCCCTGGGATCCGGCTCGGCCGGGGCGCGCGGCCAGAGCGCGCCCAGCCAGCCGATGGCACCGCGACCGAGCACGCCGGCGGCCGCCCCGTTCGGTGGTCTCGGGATCGCGGGGGGGACCGGTAGGAACCGCGTCGACCGGCGTCGTCCGTCGCGGGCCAGTGCCCCCGAGCCGGGGCACGACGAGGCGTTCGCCCGCGCGCAACAGGAGTTGCAACGGCGTGGCTACGCGGGCGCGATCGACGGCCTGGCCGCCCTGCGCGATGTTGCCGACGACCGGTGGATCGATGCGCTCCGAGGGATGATCGCGTTCCTCCGCCGTCGCGTGACGGGCGACTACACCGTCGATGAGTTCGGCTTCGACGAGGATCTCACCACCCATGTGCTGATGCCGATCCTGCGGCCGATGCACCAGCGCTACTGGCGGGTCGGCGCCGACGGGGCGGAGCACATCCCCACCGATGGTGGCGGACTGATCGTGGCCAACCATGCCGGCACGCTGCCGGCGGACGCACTGATCACCCGCCTCGACGTGTTCGACCAGACGGGTCGTCATGCGCGCGAGCTCGGCGCGGACCTGGTGTTCCGGACCCCGTTCATCGGGGAGTTCGCTCGCAAGACGGGTGCGACGCTCGCCTCGGGTGACGATGCGGACCGGTTGCTCGCCTCGGGCGAGCTCGTGGCGGTGTGGCCGGAGGGCTACAAGGGGCTCGGCAAGCACTGGCGGGACCGCTACAAGCTGCAACGGTTCGGTCGCGGAGGGTTCGTGGCGACCGCCCTGCGCGCTCAGGTGCCCATCGTGCCGACCGCGATCGTCGGTTCGGAGGAGATCTACCCGATGCTGTTCGATATGCGCATCGTCTCCAAGGTGCTCGGACTGCCCTACTTCCCGATGTTCGCGCAGATGTTCGCACTTCCGGTGCTGGGACCGTTCGCGTTGTTGCCGCTGCCCTCGAAGTGGCTGATCGAGTACGGGGAACCGATCGACACGGCCTCGATGGGACCGGAGGTGGCCGAGGATGCGATGGCCCTGTTCGACCTCACCGATCAGGTCCGCGACCGCATCCAGGGCATGCTCCACCGCAACCTGATGGGCCGGCGCTCGGTCTTCCTCTGATCGTTCGGGTTCGGCCCTCGGGCCGGGCCGGGTCCGGCCCGACGCTCAGAGGTTGGTCGCGCTGATCAGCTGGTAGGCCGTGGCGGCCACGAGCGCGACGAGCAGCCCCACCAGCAGCAGCGTGGTGGTGTTGCGCACGGTTGGCTCCTCGCTCGCGGACGGAGCGACGATGGTACGTCGCGACCGAACCGCGATCGCGCGGACCGGTGGTCGCGCCGCATCAGCTTCCGGGGCCGTCGTCGGGCGGCGCGGTCGGCTGGTTGGCGTCGTCCTCGTCAGCGCCGGGGGCGACCTCGACCACATCAGGTCGACCCAGCACCTCCTCGGCCGATGCGCCGTCGAGTAGCGCCAGGGTCTTCTCGCGTTCCTGACGGAGGTAGCCGACCAGCGCCGATCGATCGTCGAGGTAGCGCCGGCAGTCGAGTTCGAGCGTGATCGAGGCGTCACCGGCCCCCACGCGGCCCACACCGGCCCGCTCGTCCTGACCGACCTGGTGCAGGAAGCGTGCGAGCGGCAGCAGCCCGTGCCCGAGGGGCGCGTGGCTGTCGCGACCGCCACCTCGGTAGTCGGACACGTGCAGATGGACGGCCTGGTCGCGCAGCTGCAGGTACGCCTCGTTGATGTCGACCCCGGCGACGCCGAAGTGGCTCGTGTCGAGCACGACATGATGGAACGGCGCGAGATGGTCGGGCTTGGTGTACTGGTGGAACCGCACCGGTCGCCCACCCACCGACACGGGGTAGAGGTTCTCGACCCCGACCCGGGTCCCGAGATCGGCGGCCTCGTCGTCGGCGTCGTCGAGCAGCCACCGGTGGAACTCCCGTTGCCACCGGAACGGTGGATGCACGATCATCAGGTCGGCCCCCAGCGCCCCTGCCAGTTCGAGGGAACGCTGGGCCTTGATCACCAGGTCCGTGCCGTAGACCCGACGCATCAGCAGCAGGAACGGGCCGTGGACCACCGGCACCTCGATGCCTTCGGCGGCTGCGGCCTCGGCTACCCGCTCACCGTCCTGGGTGGCGGGGTCCTGGGTGACCATCAGTTCGGCCCCGTCGTAGCCTGCTTCGACGAGCACGCCGAACGCCCACCCGAGCGGGCGAGCGAACAACGGTCCGGTTGAGGCGAGCAGACGCATGGACCCGAGCGTAGCCCTCACCGGGCCGGGCCCCCGGATGGCGCGTCAGCCGAGGACGGCCTCGAGCGTGATGGATCGCTCGACCGCTTCCAGCTTGGCCAGCGTGAGGGTGATCCGGTCGAGCGCGAGCGGGGTCGCGACGACCTCACGCGGTTCGGGTTCCGGTGCCGGTTCGGGCTCCGGTTCCGGTTCGGGGGTCGGTGCGGGGCTCGGCGTCGACCCCGGTGTCGGCTCCGCTTCGGGCTCGGGGGCGGCGCTCGGTGCTGGCGCCGCGGCGGACGTCGGCGCGGCCTCGGCCTCGGCTGCCGGCTCGGGCTCCGGGGTCGGCG
>PWLR01000101.1 GCA_003558435.1 Nitriliruptoraceae bacterium
AAAAGGCGCGGCGCTACAGCGACAACAGCCGGTTTGTCGCTTCCAGCCTCTTCTGGGAGGGAGAAGCACATTACCGGCTGGGAGATTACAACCAGGCGATCGCCACCCACCAGGACTTCCTGGTGAGCCCGGGGGCGTTCACCCTCGACTTTTATCAGCAAGCGCATTATACCATCGGATATGCCCGCTTCAAGCAGGATTCCTGGTCGCAGGCCATCACCGCCTTCCGCAATTTCATCGCGGCCGGTAACCAGGACCCCAGGTTGCTGAATGATGCCCTGCTTCGCACGGCCGATGCCTATTTCGTTAGCCAGCAATACCAGCAGGCGATGACCTTCTACGACAGGGCCATCCGAATGGACGTGCTCGACACCGATTACGCCGTGTACCAAAAAGGTTTGGTGTATGGCATCATGGGAGATATAGAAGAAAAGATCAACACGCTGGAAGGCTTCCTGGGCAGCTTCCCTGCTTCGAGCTTCCGCGACGATGCCCGCTACGAAATTGGCAACAGCTGGCTCCTGCTGAATGACAACACGCAAGCCAGGCAATATTTTTATGACATCCTGGAGCATCACCCGGGAAGCGCCTATGCGCAAAGCGCCAGGCTGAAGATCGGACTGATCTATTACAACGAAAATGAGGATGACAAGGCCCTCGAAACCTTTAAGCAGGTGGTAGAAGATTACCCGGGCACCTCCCAGGCGGAGGAAGCCCTGGCTGCGATGCGCACGATCTATGTCGACCTTGATCGCGTGCCCGAGTTTGTGCGGTTTACCGAGGAAATCGGCATCGCCGACCTCACGGAAGCCGAAGAAGATTCGCTCATATACCAGGCAGCGGAAAACCGCTATATGCAAGGCGACTGCACAAGCGCCATCCAAAGCTTCAACAACTACCTCGACCAGTTTCCGGATGGCATCTTTGCAGCCAATGCCCATTATTACCGGTCAGAATGCCTATACAGGGCCAATGAAGCGGCCCAGGCCCTTGAGGGCTACGAATACGTCATTGACCGGTCTCATCGCATGTTTTTGGAGAACTCCCTGCTCCGGGCAGCCAGCATCAGGTTCAATCAAGGCGATTATGAAATCGCCCGCGGCCATTTCACCCAACTGGAGGAGGTATCGGAAGACCGGAACAACATCCTCACCGCCCGCAAAGGACAAATGCGCAGCCACTATCATCTCGGCAACAGCGAAGAAGCTTTCCAAAAAGCCACTATGGTGCTGGAACACGACAGGCTGTCTCAGGACGACCGGCAGGAAGCCTGGTTTATCAAAGCCCAAGCAGCCAATCAGACAGGAGATACCGATACAGCCAGGGAGGCTTTTGAACAGGTGGCAGACATCACCGAGAACAGGATGGCCGCCGAAGCAAGATATAACCTGGCCCGCATCACCTTCCGGCAAGGCCGGTACGAAGAAGCAGAAGAAGAGATCTTCTCCTATACCGGGAAGCTGGCTGCCTACGATTACTGGCTGGCCAGGATCCTGCTGCTGCTCGCCGACGTGTACATCGAAACCGATAATGCCTTCCAGGCTACCCATACCCTCAACAGCATCATCGACAACTACGATGGCGATGACCTGAGAGAAGAGGCCCGCAATAAACTGGCCTTCATCGAAGAACACCTGGAAGCACCCATAGATGAGGAAGAAGAGGATGTAATCGAGATCGACCTGGAATAGAAAGAGGTTTGAGGTTTGAGGTTTGAAGTTTGAAGTTTGAGGTTTGAAGTTTGAGGTTTGAGGTTTGAAGTTTGAGGCTGAGCGCAAGCGAAGTCCCGAGAGGTTACGATTCGGGATTTGAGGTTGCCCGAGGTGTTTGTGATGTATATTGTTTATGCGACGTGTTATTGGGTTTGAAGTTCGTAGGGACAGCACTTGGGCTGTCCGGGGTTGCCCGAGGCATTTGTGTGCATTTGTGAACACCATTTGCGTGTATTTGTGAATTAATAGCGTTCAAGTAACCCCATAACCTTTTGACATTTCGACATTTTGACATTTTGACATTTTTACAACCATGAACCGAAATTTTTTCAAAACATTCGCTGCCCTGCTGTTGATAGCGGGGATCACGCACAACGGACACGTGATGGGGCAACGCGAGCTGGACATCGATGAGATACAGGTGATCGCCCCTTACGAACCATCCATCTCCGAGGCATTTAAGATCAACCTGGACCCGGTGATTGAAGATACCGTTACCGTGGACATGGATTTTGATTACCGGATTGAACCCCGCAGGGCTTTTGTGCGCTTTGACCCGGAGCCCATCACTCCTGCCCGGATGCGTGGCGAGCCGCTTGAAAGACTCTACCGCGGGCTGATCAAGGGCGGATACGGATCCTACCAGACCCCCTACTTTGAAGGCTTTTACAACACCCTGAGGTCCGATGAGTACGCCCTGGGCGTGCACCTTAAACACCGCTCATCAGGCCAAGACATTGACAATTTCCCCAACAGCACCTTTAGCAGAAACAAGGCCAATGTATATGGCACGCGGTTTTATGACGCGCATAAGTTGACAGCAGACATAGATTATAACAGACACGTATTCCATTATTACGGCAGACAGCCGATGTCGTTGGGGCTAAAAGATGCTGATTCACCTTATCAGCATCCTTCTGCAAGCACTACCCGGCAACGCTATGAGTCACTTGCTTCAGCTGTCAGCTTCGGCAACAATGCCGGAAACGACGCCCGTGTTCACTACAAAAGCGGTCTTCAGCACCAATGGCTCAGTGACCGCTTTGATGGCAGCGAGCACCTCTTCCGTCTGCACGGTGAGATAGGCAGCCAGGTCGCAGCAGATCCTTTTGAAATGATGGACGAACAGCGTTTCAGCATGGAAGCTGATGCGCGTTATTACTATCTAAATAACCAGGCAGATACTTTACACGCCGGCATCTACAGCCTGCAGTCAAAGCTTTACAGCAGCATTGACAGGATAGACTTCCATTTGGGTGCACGGGTATCGGTAGAAGACAACCAGGGCAACTTTACCATGCGGGCCTATCCGCTGGCAGGATTCCAAATGGACATCATTCCGGAAAACCTCATTGCCGGTGCAGCCTTCAGCGGAGGTCTCAAAAGACATTCCTGGCACGAGCTGTCGGCAAACAACCCCTTTGTGACCCCATTGGCCGTAACCGCCTTCAGCAACATCCGCACCGAGTTTAATGCCAGCATACATGGCGCCATTGGAAACCACTTCTCCTACAACCTGCGAATGAAAAACAGCCACATTGACAACTATCCCTTCTTCGCAAGGGTATCCTACAGGTATTGGGAGAATTTGCCCATTAATTTTCCGATGGGCTATCATGATGCCGGGTTCCCTCCCCCGCAACAACCTTTCAGTGTCTTGTATGATGACATCAGGAAACTCCAACTGACAGCAGAGATGTTTTACCGCTTTGGTGAAAACTTATCCATGCGGTTACGCGGTGATTATTATGAATATACGCTTGATAGACTTCCCGGGGCATTTCATAAGCCCGGGTTTGAGGTCAACCTCCATGCGCGCTACAACATCCAGGATAAGATCATCCTCACGGCAGACCTCTTCGGGCGCGACAAAACCCGGGGTGGCCTGTTGGAGCCAGGACCAGGCTGGCAAACGCTCATACAGGAATATGACCTTCACGATTTCTATGCCGATGTCAACCTGGGCATTGAATATCGCTACAACAAACGCCTTTCGGCCTTCCTGAACTTCTCCAACATCCTCAATGAAGATTACGAAAGATGGCTCGGTTATCCTACCCAGGGATTCAACTTTTTGGGCGGCCTGGGCTTTGCTTTCTAAATTATTCTTTTTCAGCGATTTAAATCCATATTTTTCTTGCTTTTTTTTGGGAAAAATCAGGGGAAAAAGTGTATCTTTGCCTGTTATTCAAAAGCAGATCGTATGAAGGCACCAATGAAGCCAGAAGAGTTAGAAAAATTGAACTATGATGCCACCAGCATCCAGGTCCTTGAAGGCCTTG
>PWLR01000061.1 GCA_003558435.1 Nitriliruptoraceae bacterium
CCGGACGCGCCGTTGACGAGCAGGTTCGGGAAGCGTGCGGGCAGCACGACCGGCTCGGTGTCGTAGCCGTCGTAGTTCTCCACCTCGTCGACGGTGTCCTCGGCGATGCCGGCGAGCAGTTCCATCGCCAGCGGGGAGAGGCGCGCCTCGGTGTAGCGCATCGCCGCCGGGGGGTCGCCGTCGATCGACCCGAAGTTGCCGTGCCCGTCGACCAGCGGCTCACGGGTGGCGAAGTCCTGGGCCATGCGCACCAGCGCGTCGTAGATCGAGCTGTCGCCGTGGGGGTGGTAGGTCTTCATGACCTCGCCGACCGCCGAGGCGCACTTGCGGTAGGGCCGGTCCGGGTGCAGGCCCGACTCCCACATCGAGTAGAGGATGCGGCGTTGCACGGGTTTGAGCCCGTCGCGGACGTCCGGCAGGGCGCGACCGACGATCACCGACATCGAGTAGTCGAGGAACGCCTGCTCCATCCGGGACTCGAGGGAGACGTCGCGGATCTCGCCGGACAACAGGGACTCTTGGCTGGCCATCGTGCGGACTCGCTCCGGGTCGCCGGACATTGTCGAGGTGCCGGCGGCCAACGGTAGAGCAGGGCGCCACCGACGGTGCGGAGGTGCAGCGTCGGTGCCGCCCCGGTGGCTCAGCGGCCGTAGCGGTCCTCGAGGCGCTCGATGTCCTGCTCGTCGAAGTGCCCGAACGCCACCTCGAGGAACCTGCCGCCGTGGTCGCCGCCGGCGACGCGGTGCACCGCGCCACGGGTCACGAAGAACTCGTCGCCCGTGCTCGCCTGCGTCGTGGTGCCGTCGATCTCGACCAGCAGCCCGTCATCGAGCGCGATCCACAGCTCGTCGCGGTGCTCGTGGCGCTGGAGGCTGAGCGACTCACCGGCCACCACGGTGATGATCTTGACCGTCGAGGGCTCGTTCAGCGTGTACTGCCGGAAGTTGCCCCAGGGACGGTGATCGACCACCACGTTCGCGCGTGGGTCTGCGTGCGGCTTCTCGGTTTCCATGGGGCATCCCCGTCGGTCGGTCCGTGTGCGAGCAGTATCGGTCAGCCGCCGCGATCGGTTGAGTCCTGCCGGTGCCCTCGACCTCGCGGCGTCGGTGCCGAGCCTCTCGGTGCCGCAGAGGCTACGGTCCGCGGCCGTGAACGCGAGGCAACGGGAGTATTGCCATCAGGGGTACCCAGGGGGAACAACGGAGTCGGCGCACCGAGAAGCGGGAGCCCCGGTACGCGTGGGCGAGCCGGGTGGTGCTCGTGGTCGGGATCGCCTACCTCCTGGCCGCTTGGAGCGCCGTGGTGCTCATCGATGTCCTGGACGTCGCCGGCATCCGTACCCGCCTGGTGAGCAGCCTCGAGATGCCGATGGTCTGGTGGCACCTGTTCCGCGAGGGCAGTCCGACAGAGCTCCTGCAGTGGACGCTGCTCGGGGCCACAGCCCTGGTGGCCAGTTACCACGCCGGTCGGCTCGCCCTCTCGCGATCGGGGCCCGCGCCGTTGGTGCGCGAGCGTCGGTTCTTGACGCTGGTCTCGGTGGCGACGATGTTGATGCTGATCGAGGACGCAGGCAACCCGAGCCACCGGGTTGCGAGCATCGTGATGGGGCTCTTGGGCGACGACAGCTACGTCATCGAGGTGGCAGCTCGGCTCCCGGTCTTCATCCTGGTCGGCGCCGTGCCGCTGTAAGCGTTCGTGCGGTATTGGCCGTCGGTGGGCTTCAGGCGACCCGGGGGCGGGCTGCTCCTCGGCGGCTTCGTTGCGTACGGCGTTGCCACCTTCTCGTCGCTGCCGGCGAACATGCTCTTCGATTACTACCCGAGGGTGGGGCGGTTCGTCACCGACCAGCTCTTCGCTGGCCGGATGATCCCGATGGAACGCACCTTGGACTGGCAGCTGCGGTTCAGCGCCGAGGAGTTCACCGGGACACTGTTCATGGACTTCGCCTACGAGGAGTCGATCGAGCTCATCGGCGCCATGTTGTTCCTGGCCGGGGTGCTGGCATTCGCCGGTCATCTCGTCAACACGACGACGGCCGATGCGGACGGAGACGTGTCCGCGCCTGCCGAAGCAGTCAGACCGGGTCCCTGAGGGTCGGACCAAGCTTCTCGTCGCAGTGGCGACCGACGGCCAGCGACCATCGAGAGCGGGTGCGTGTACCGGGGTCAGATGTCGACGTTCTCGGCGAAGTGGGCGTTGGACACGATCCACTCGCGCCGGGGGTCGGTCTGGTTGCCCATCAGCAGCACGAACAACTCGTCGGCTCGAACGGCGTCCTCGATGTTGACCCTGAGCAGGGTGCGGCGCTGGGGGTCCATCGTGGTCACCCACAGCTGCTCGGCGTCCATCTCACCGAGGCCCTTGAAGCGTTGGACCTCGAGGTTGGAGGTGCGCTTGAACTCGCGCTTGATGAGCTGGTCGCGCTCGGCGTCGCTCATGGCGTAGGCGACCTTGCTGCCCTTGCGGAGCTGGTAGAGCGGCGGTTGGGCGAGGTAGAGGTGGCCCTTCTCGATCAGCTTCGGTGTCAGCCGGTAGAAGAACGTGAGCAGCAGCGTGGTGATGTGGCCGCCGTCGACATCCGCGTCGGCCATCAGGATGATCTTGTCGTAGCGCAGCCGGTCGTGGTCGTAGGCGTCCCCGATCCCGGTCCCGATGGCCTTGACCAGCGCTTGGATCTCCGCGTTCTCGAGCACCCTGGTCAGCTGCGACTTCTCCACGTTGAGGACCTTGCCGCGCAGGGGGAGGATCGCCTGGGTGTGGCGATCGCGCGCGGCCTTGGACGACCCGCCGGCGGAGTCGCCCTCCACCACGTAGAGCTCGGTCTCGGAAGGGTCCCGGGAGGTGCAGTCCGCGAGCTTGCCGGGCAGCCCGGCCGAGTGGCTGTCGAGCAGGCCCTTGCGGCGGGTCAGCTCCCGGGCGGCCTTGGCGGCCTGGCGGGCGTTGGCGGCGACCGCGGCCCGCTTGACGATCTGCCGCCCCTTGGCCTTGTTCTTGGCGAGCCAGGTGGTGAAGGCGTCCGCGACAACCTGCTCGACGTAGCTGCGGGCGATGGTGGAACCGAGCCGTCCCTTGGTCTGCCCCTCGAACTGCGGATCTGGCAGCTTGATCGAGACGACCGCGACCAGGCCCTCGCGGACGTCGTCGCCGGTGAGGTTGGGGTCCTTCTTCAGCAGCGCGCCTGAGTCGCGTCCGAAGCGGTTCAGCGTGGTGGTGAGCGCGCGGCGGAACCCCTCCTCGTGGGTCCCACCGTCGGCGGTGCGCACGATGTTGACGTAGGAGCGCAGCCGGTCGTCGTGGAACCCGTCGCTCCAGGTCATCGCGATGTCGAGAGCGACCTTGCGGCCCTCCCACTCGCGCTCGTCGCTGATCTCGATCGGCGGGACCAGCGCGTCGCGACCGTGGAGCAGCTCCCGGACGAAGTCGGCGAGGCCGTGGGTGAAGCGGAAGGTCTCGGACCGGCCGGAGCGGTCGTCGGTGAGCCCGATCTCCAGCCCCGGGTTGAGCAGTGCGGTCTCGCGCAGCCGTTGTGCGACGGTGTCGTAGGACAGCTCGGTGGTCTCGAAGATGTCCTCGTCCGGCCAGAAGCGCACGAGCGTGCCGGACCCGCGGGCCTTGCCGCGCTTGGCGAGCTTCTCGGTCCGCGGGCCGCGGGCGAAGGCGATCGAGTGTCGGTGCCCGCCGCGGACGACCTCCACCTCGGTGCGGCTCGACAGCGCGTTGACCACGCTGACCCCGACCCCGTGGAGCCCGCCGGAGACCGCGTAGGTCTGCTGGTCGAACTTGCCGCCGGCGTGCAGCGTGGTGAGCGCGAGCTCGACGGCGGGCAGCTTCTCGGTCGGGTGCGGATCGACGGGGATGCCGCGGCCGTCGTCCACCACCTCGCAGCCACCGTCGGCGAGCAGTCGCACGGCGATCCGTCGTGCGTGGCCGGCGAGGTGTTCGTCGACGGCGTTGTC
>PWLR01000130.1 GCA_003558435.1 Nitriliruptoraceae bacterium
CCGGATGGCGTTGAGCGTCGGGTTCGATGGTGACGGGTCGGAGTTGGTCGGCGGTGCGGCCATCGGCACGGGTCACGGTAGGGCTCCAAGCAGGGCGCGGGGCGGTGGGGATCGGACACACGGTGGGCAGGATCGGACACACGGTGGTTGTCACCACGGGCGGATGGCCGCACCGTAGTCGGGGTCCGAACGGCCGAGGCAACCCGGCCCCGGAGACCGCTGACTCCGACATTCTCCAGCATGCCCACACCTGACATCCCACCCACCGCGGTGCTGCTCGACCTCGACGGCACGCTCGTTGATTCCGTGTATCCCCACGTGATCGCGTGGCATGATGCCCTGGCGGCTGCGGGCCACACGGTGGCGATGTCCGCGATCCATTCGGGAATCGGGATGGGCAGCGATCGCCTGCTGCCGTGGCTACTGGGCGGGCATGTCGACGATGCGCAGGCCATCTCCGACGATCACAAGCAGCGGTTCCTCGATCGTGCCGATCACCTACGGCCCACCACCGGCGCGAACGCGCTGCTCGAGGACCTGGAACGCCGCAAGGTGCCGTTCCTGATCTCGACCTCCGCGAGCACCACGGAGCGCGAGGCCCTGCTCGCCGCACTCGGACGCAGCGACCTACCGATCACCGGCGCCGACGATGTCGCGTCCTCCAAGCCAGCGCCGGACCTGCTGATCGCGGCCCGTGCGGAGATCGAGGGCGAGGTGGGGTCGGTGATCATGGTCGGAGACGCCCCCTGGGATGCGATGGCGGCGACGCGAGCCGGCATGGATGCGGTCGCCGTACGGTGCGGCGGCTTCGGTGACGAGACCTTGCGCGGTGCGGGGGCGTCACGCATCGTCGACGCACCGGGAGATCTGATCGGAACCCTCTAGGGTATCGTTGGCGGGCATCGTTGGCGGGCTGGGACCGGATCGGGGGCCTGGGCCTGGCGCGGCCATCCTCGGCACCCGGCTCCCTGCTGCTCGCCGGCGTGATCCTCGGTGGACTCGGCACGGCCCACGCTCAGCCGGGAACACGGTGGACCTCCAGGTCTTCGGCCAACTCCACGGGACCATCGAAGATCTCCATGGCCTCGGTGAGCAGTCGGCCGCGATCGGTCGAACCGATCACGTGGGTCAACAGCAGCTTCCCGACGCCCGCCTCCTGCGCCACGCGCGCGGCATCGCGCCCGGTGAGGTGGATGCCCGGGGGGTAGTCCTCCCGGGCCCCGGCCCATGTGGCCTCGCAGAGCAACAGGTCCGCGCCACGGGCGAGCTCGATCAGTTCCGAGATCCCCGCCGTGTCCCCCGAGTACACCAGCGTGGCTCCCTCGACCTCGATGCGTACGGAGATCGCCGGGGTGAGGTGCACGGCGTCGGCGATCCGCACATGCATCGATCCGATCTCGATCGTGTCACCCCCCGCGACCGTGTGCAGGTCGTAGACGTCACTGATCTCCCTTGCGGTGTCCCGCTGCATGAATCCGGCCAAGGCGTCATCGACCTCCGCGGCGCCGTAGACCGGGAGCCGTCGACCGACGTCGGGACCGAACTTCAGGGCGTAGTAGGCGCCGACCAGATCGACGCAGTGATCGACGTGACGGTGACTGATCACGATCGCATCCAGGTCGGCGAACCCGACGAACCGCTGCAGGTTGGCGGTGGATCCGTTGCCGGCATCGAGCAACACGTTGGTGTCGCCGTGACGCACCAGGTAGCCGGAACACGCACGGCCCACGCCGGTATGGGAGCCGGCGGACCCGAGAACGGTCAGCTCCAGTCCCAACGCCGTCCTCCCGTTCGTGGAGATCCTGTGGCGAGCACCCGGACCGGCGCCCGGCGCCCTCGCCACCGGTTCGCTCGACGCTAGTCCGTCACGCCCAGAGCGTGCCGGAGATGGCCGTGGCGATCTCCTTGACCTCACCTGGCGCGTACGCGCCGGTCGAGAGGTACTTCCAGCCACCATCGGGGGACAGGGCGACGATCTTGGACCCTTCGGGCAGACGCGCGCACACCCGCTGGGCGACCACGATCGAGGCGCCCGTGGACACCCCGGCGAAGATCCCCTCGAGCTCCGCGAGGTCGCGGGTGGCCTGCAGGGCCTTGAGCGAGTTGACCTTGATACGACTATCGAGCACGGACTGGTCGAGCACTTCGGGGACGTAACCTTCCTCGAGGTTGCGCAGTCCGTAGACGAGGTCGCCGTACTCGGGCTCGGCGGCGAAGACCTTCACCTCGGGGTTCCACTGCTTGAGGCGTTTGCCCGCCCCGGTGACGGTGCCTCCGGTGCCGAGCCCCGCGACGAAGGCCGCCACATCCGGCAGGTCGGCGATGATCTCCGGCGCGGTCGTCTCGTAGTGCGCCAGCGCGTTGGCCGGGTTGCCGTACTGGAACGGCATGTAGACCTCCGGGTCGGCAGCCGCCATCTCACGGGCGACCCGCACGGAGCCGTTCGAGCCCTCGGTCGCCGGTGAGTGCACGATCCGCACTCCGAACATCGTCAGCAGCTGCTTGCGTTCCTCGGAGGTGTTCTCCGGCATCACGCAGGTCAGCGGGTAGCCCTTGACCTTGCAGATCGCGGCCAACCCGATCCCGGTGTTGCCGGAGGTCGGCTCGAGCACGCGCTGGCCGGGCTTCAGCTGGCCGTAGAGTTCCGCCTGCTCGATGAGGTACTTCGCGACCCGGTCCTTCACCGACCCGGTCGGGTTGTGCCCCTCGAGTTTGAGGTAGATCGTGTAGCCCTCCGGCGACAGGCGCGGGAGCCCGACCAGCGGCGTGTTGCCGACCGCCTGCGAGATGTCACCGAAGATCAACGCCCGTTCGACCCACCGGCGACCGCCGGCATGATCGCGATCTCGCTGTCGTCGGCGACGGGTGTGTCGATCCCGGAGATGTAGCGGATGTCCTCGTCGTCGACGTAGACGTTGATGAAGCCGCGGACCCGTCCGTCGTCCAGCAGGTTCTCCTGCAGGTCGGGGTGCGAGGCCACGAGCTCGTCGAAGACCTCGCGCACGGTGGAACCGGAGGCCTCCACCTTGGCGGCACCATCGGTGTGCTTGCGCATGACGGTGGGGATACGGACGACGGGCATGGTGGTTCCTCGCAGTACGTGATGGACATCGGAGACTACCGGTGGCACGGCTCGCCCTCGGCGACACCCTTCCGTAACGCCGCGTGTCCCTGCGAGCTTCCCCACTACCGTTGCCCACCGCCCACCCCGGATGCATCCCCACAGCGACGGACGCGGGAGAGATCACGTGCGCATCCTGAGCCCGGCTCGAGCCCGGCGGATCGCCCTGACCGCCATGGGCTTCGCCCGGTCGCGTCCGGGTCCCGAGGTCCGCCGCACCGTCGCGCACCTGCGCCGCGTCCTCGACGCCGTGGACATCGTGC
This sequence comes from Nitriliruptoraceae bacterium, assembly GCA_003558435.1. Taxonomy (GTDB): domain Bacteria; phylum Actinomycetota; class Nitriliruptoria; order Nitriliruptorales; family Nitriliruptoraceae; genus PWLR01. Next base: position 3,385 of record PWLR01000130.1, read on the forward strand.
AACTCGACAGCGTCAACGTCCTCGCTCGCGCCCACGAACTGCCGTTCTGGTCCCGTCTCGGCCCGCACGACCGCGCAGCACGCGACCGATGGCTGTGGCGCTCGGGCGAGCTGTACGAGGGCTGGATCCACGTCGCCTCGATGAGTTCCGTGGAGCTGTGGCCGCTGCTGGCGCACCGTCGGGCGCAGGTCCCCCCGTGGGCCCGGGTCGCCGCGATGGCCGACGATCCCGCGGGCTACCTGGAGGCGGTCCTGGCCGAGGTCACGGCCAACGGCGAGACCAGCGTGCGCGACCTGGTCGACCCCGGAAGCCGGACGGGTCCGTGGTGGGGCAACCCGCGGGGGAAGGTGGCCCTCGACCACCTCGCCGCGAAGGGGGAGCTGGTCATCCGGGACCGGACCCCGCAGTTCGTGACGGTCTACGACCTGCCCGAACGCGTTCTGCCGGTCGAGGTGTTGCACGCCGAGGTGCCGCCGATCGAGCACGCCCGACGCGCGCTGCTCCGGCGCGCCGCTCGCGCCCACGGGATCGGCACGGCGGCCGACCTCGCCGATCACCACCGTCTCCGGATCGGTCCGGCCCGGGCCGCGCTGGCCGAGCTGGCAGCGAGCGGCCAGCTCGAGGAGGTGCGAGTGCGGGGCTGGGGCGACCAGCCCGTCTACCTGCACCCCGAGGCCCGCGCCGCCAGACGTATCCCGGCGCGCACGCTGCTGTCACCCTTCGACCCACTCGTGTGGTTCCGCGACCGGGCCGAGCGGCTGTTCGACTTCCACTACCGCATCGAGATCTACGTCCCGGAGGCGAAACGGCGGTACGGCTACTACGTCCTGCCGTTCCTGCTCGGGGAGCGCATCGTCGCGCGTGTCGACCTCAAGGCGGACCGGCACACCGGCCGCCTCCTGGTCCGTGGCGCCTTCGCCGAGGAGGGCGTCGACCGGGTCGCGGTGGCGCGTGAGCTGGCTGCGGAACTGCTGGAGCTCGGGGCGTGGTTGGACGTGCCGGATGTGGTCGTCGAACCGCGAGGCGACCTGGCGCCGGCGCTGCGGGCCTCGCTGCGCTGACCGGCCAACGGCGCGACACCGGGCGGGTTGCTCGGCCGGTCATCAGACAGCGTCGCTCCGGTTTCGGTCCGGCGCCCTCCCCGACGGCCGAGCCGTCTTCCGCGGAGGGCGGGGCGGCGGGGATCCCGCTGAGCACCATCGGATCGCCATCCGGAGACCCTGCATGGGATGTCACAGCATGTTCGTAGAGTGGCTGTTCACGACCAGTACAGCAGACCAGTACAGGGGAACAGAGCAGCAGAACAGGGCAGCAGAACAGAGCCGTACGGGAGAAGTGCGGGAGAGCAGCTGGGCGGCAGCGTGGGCCCGGCCCACAGCGGGGAGCGACACGATGACCACGACCTCCAGGGGCGGATCCGGGCCGGACCACCGGGCGCCGCTCGACCCCGACGACCTCGCTGAGTTGCTCGGAGAGGCACCGCGCTTCGACGCGGCGACGGTGCTCGCCGGCGATGAGCTCGGTTGGCTCGATCTCGTCGAGCGAGCCCGGGTCTTCGGACCCGACCCGGCCTTCGCCGCCCTCGACGATGCGGCGCTGGTCACCGAGTTGGGCCACCGCGCCGCCCACATCGCCGCCTCCACGTGCGCCTACCTGGAACTGGTCGCCGAACTCGCGGTCCGCAGGGTGTGGGCCGACCACGGTGCCCGCACACCGGGCCAGTGGCTGTCCCACCAGCTCGGCCTCGGGAACTCGACCGCAGCGGATCATCTCCGGGTGGGCTTGCGGCTCCGCGAACTGCCCGCGATCCGGGCGCGCTTCGCCGCCGGACGGATCTCCTACTCGAAGGTCCGAGCCATCACCCGCATCGCCGTGCCGGAGACCGAGGAGTTGCTCCTGCGATGGTCCCAGTGGGCAACGGGCGCCGAGGTGGAACGCATCATCAGCGCGTTCCGCCGCACCTGTCACCCGGGAGATGGTGCGCCCGGCCCGGACCGGGACCGCAGCTACCGATCACGCCGCAACGGAGATGGAACCACCACGCTCACCATCCGCCTGCCCGACGACGAAGCGGCCGCGGTCGAAGCCAACCTCGATCGTCTCATCGACCTCGATGCCCCGGAAGGAAGCCGCGAGGTCCCGGAAGGCGACCTCGAGGAAGCGCAGGCGTCTTCCGCGGAGGACGGTTCCTGCACGGTGGCTGGGTCGTCCCGCACGCCGTCCCCGACCGAGTCGGCGCGACACGACGACAACGACCCGTACTCGTCCTCCGCGGAAGACACGCGACAGACCGGCTCCAGGTGGGCGGGATGGCCCGTGGATGCCGCGGACGATGGCGGCTGGGTACCCGACACCTCCGACCTCGACACCGCCGGGGCCGACACGGAGCTCGCAGCCACCTGGCCCCCGGTGCGTGGACTGTTCCTCAGCGAACCCGTTGCCGATCCCACGGAACCCCCGCTACTCGGTCTCGAAGGGTTGCTGGCGCTCGACGCAGCAGATGCCGGCACCGTCGTTCGAACCCGAGGGACGAGCCCCGGCGCGGGTTCCGCCACCGACCACGGACCCGTTCCGCTGCTTCCCCGGCAGCGCACCCGGAGCGCCCGGCGCGTCGACGCTCTCGTCGAGGCCTGTTCCGCCGCCGTCGCGGCGGCCGGCACCGACACCTCGGGGATGGACCGGCACACCCTCGTGGTCCGGGCCGACATCGCCGACCTCCAGGCTCCCGAGTCGGACCCGTCCGTCGAGGGGCGTGTTCCCGTCGACATCACCTCAGGCCGGATACGAGCCATGGACCCGGCGGTGTTGCGACGCCTGGCCTGCGAAGCCGGCGTCGTGCTCGTCGCCACCGACAGCGGACTGCCGATCGACGTCGGGCGCGCGCATCGTCGCCCCACGGCCGCCCAACGTCGCGCCCTCTCGCTCCGGGATCGTTCGTGCCGGTTCCCGGGTTGCGACACCCACCGAGGTCTCCACGCCCACCATGTCGTGCACTGGGCCGACGACGGACCGACGGATCTCTCCAATCTCGTGCTGGTGTGCGCGTTCCACCACCGTTTCGTCCACGAGCACCACTGGAAGGTCACCCCGGGATATGCCGGGATCTTCCGGTTCGCTCCCCCGGCAGGGCCTGACCTGCCACCTGCGCACCAACTACCCGACATCGCGGGATCGGATGACCCCATGGGCGAGAAGCTGACCGAGGATGCCCACGGGTGGGCCCTGCGTCCAACACATCATCACGCCCACAACCTCGACCTGGGCCTCGCCGTCCAGGTGCTCCACCAGGAACTCCGGGCCATCCTGCCGCCGACCGACCATGAGCTCGACGTCGCCAGCTGAACCTCGTCCCAGCGGCTGAAGCCCTCGTCTCGCGACCGGCGGCGCTGCTGGGTCACCCCGAGGCATCGGTGCCGGGTCCGTGCCCTGCGACACGAACTGGACGCCCCAGAACGCCTACGAGCACCGAGCCCGCCACGCAGACTCCGGTAGCGACCATCCAGCCCCACCGGATGGACGATGTGGCGGCCAGCCGGCTCAGGGGGTCGGCGGATCGTCCCGGTCGATGTCGATCACCTCGACGTCGATGATCTCGTGGTCACCCTTGCCGGTCAACCGTCGTCTGGAGCGACCGGGGCCGCTCTTGATCGCGATGGCCGCGTCGCGGACCCTGGCTTCCGGCAGGTCGGAGTGGTGCTCCAGGGTGCCACGGTCGAACTCGCGGGCGACGAGCTCGGCCTCGGAACGCATCAGGGGCGGGAACGCCCGCAGCAGCTCACCAGACGGGCTGTTGAACACCAACCAGTGACCGCCCTCCGAGGAGGTCCACTTGCCGACCCACCCGTCCACCGACCGCGCGAACTGGTAGGCCAGCACGTGGGGCCGCAGCTGGCGGTCGAGCTGCCGCGCGATCTCGAGCGCGAACGGCGCGACCTTCATCGCGGTGCGGGCGGCGGGGATCCAGGCGACCATCAGGCGGCCTGTTCGTCGCGGACGACGACCGGCTTCTCGGTCACTTCGCCGTCCAGGATGTCGAAGGCCCGGATGTCGGGAGCGTCCCGGTCCTGCAGGGTCACGATGAGGTAGGTGGCCTCCGGGTAGGCCGCGAGCCGGATGTCGGTCGCCGACGGGTAGGCCTGGGTGTGGGTGTGCGAGTGGTAGATCGCCAGCTCGTAGCCCTCGTCCTCGATCTCGCGCATCGCCTGCAAGAGCTGTTTGCCGTCCATCACGTAGTAGGTCATGGACCGTTCCGCGTTGTCGACCGGGTAGTGCACGATCGTACGGTCGGGCCGGACGCCCAGCAGCCCGCACACCTCGAAAGGCGCGTCGGACCGGGCATGGTCGATCAGCAGGTCCCAGGTCCGGCGATCGAGTTCGAAGGCCTCACCTTCCAAGACCTCGCCGCCTCGCCCTGCCGACCCATCCTGCGCGGTCGGCACGGTCCGCGGGTCGAGGGTCTGATCGCTCAAGCCGGCCTCCTCGGACTCTGTGTGGTCGGCTCGGAACGTACCGGACGGGCTAGCGTCACCCGGGGTGACCATCCGTCGGAGAGGGTCATTGATCGATGAGTTCGAGGAGGACGACGTGACGCTGGAAGACGACGTGCGCGAGCTGGCGACGGGGCAGAACTTCGGCGCCCTGACCACGCTGTTCGAGGACGGGTCGCCCCAGACCCAGGTCATGTGGGTCGATGCCGACACCGACCACCTGCTGATCAACACGGAGATCCATCGCGCGAAGTTCCGCAACGTGGAGCGCGACCCGCGGGTGACGTTGACGATCTGGGACGCCGACAACGCCTACCGGTACGCCGAAGTCCGCGGCCGGGTGACCGGAATCGTGCGCGGACCCGAGGCGCGCGAGCACATCGACGCTTGTTCGCAGCGCTACTTCGGCAAGCCCTATCCCAACGAGGTCGAGTCCGAACGAGCCATCCTGCGCATCAGTCCGGACAAGATCCACCGCAACGGCATGTGACCGGCCCCACGGTGCCGACCCCAGCGGAACACGAGGCGGTCGTCGGCGCCGGGCACACCTCATGCCCCAGCTCCATCAGTCCTTGCGCGGACCGGGGATGAACTGGTTGGTCCGACGCACGTATTCGTCGTAGCCCTCACGTTTCGACTTGCCCTTGCCCATGTTCTTGTCGGTGAGGGCGACCCCCGAGACGCGCACGATGAAGAACGTCATCGCGAGCGACCCCAGGAACGTCCACCAGGCTCCCGTGGCCAGGGCGATGAGGAAGAAGCCCCACCACACGACGGTGTCACCGAAGTAGTTGGGATGCCGCGTGTAGCGCCACAGCCCCTGGTCGTTGACCTTGCCCTTGTTCGAGGGGTCCGCCAGGAACCGCGAGAGTTGCCAGTCGCCCACGGCCTCGAAGTACAGCCCGACCGCCCACACCGCCGCGCCGAGGTAGTCGAGCAGCACCAGGGCGTCCGGGGCGTCGTAGGCAGCGGCTGCCAGCAGCGGTAGCGAGATGATCCACGCCAACACGCCCTGCAACAGGAAGATGGTCACCAGGCTGCGGACCACGAAGGTCTCGGGGCGCTTCTCGCGCATCTTCTGGTAGCGCTTGTCCTCGCCCTCGCCCCAGTTCCGCCAGGTGATGTAGGTCGACAGGCGCAGGCCCCAGATGGTCACCAGGGCCAGGATCAACCAGGTACGCGGCGTCCATGCACCGGCGGTCACCGCATAGGTCCATGCGGCCACGACGAAGGCCATCCCCCAGACCCGGTCGACGACACTGGCGTCCTTGCGCGCCACGCTGATCGCCCAGACCGCGACCATCATCACCGACACGGTCCCGAGACCGCTGAGCCACACCTGCCACGTACTCACCACACACTCCTGTCCGACGCGGTCGTTTCGCGCGAGCCAGGTTCGCACGCCGACTCCGGACGGACGGGCGACACGCCGCCGACCGCGCATCGCCGGCGAGGCGGGAATGCCCCGGGGGGGCCGAGCCCGGGGCCTCGCTACGAGTTCGCCGCAGCGGCCGGACCGGCGTCGAAGGCGACCTCGCCGTCGATCGGGTCGGTGAGCTGGCGACGCAACAGCCTCTTCGTCAAGGTATGGATGCGATAGATCTCGGAGATCAGCTCGACCTGCCGGGCGTAGGCCTGGGCGCGGTGCGGGCCCTGACCGGTCAGACGGAGCGCCTGTCGGGTCGTCGCCTCCTCGCGAAGCCGTTTGACGTCCGGAGCGCGATCGAGGAGCGCGACCACGCCTTCCCGGTTGGCTTCGGCGACGGCCTCGACCGCCTCCTCGAGGTTGGTCGTCACCTGGCCCAACAGCCCGTCGATCACCGCCCCGGTGGACGGCGAGATCTCGATGTGTTCGTCGATACGGTGGCGCCCGAGACGCACCAGGCCGTGTTCGACGACATCACCCACGGCCTCCAGTTCGTCGGTGGCCGCGAGGAGCCGCGCCACCTCGGCGCTCTGCTTGGCACTGACCTCGCGCTGAGCGAGGTCCGCGAGGTAGGTCACGATGGCTGCACGGAGCGCGTCGACCTCAGCGTCCATGGGCGCGATCGCGTCCAGCTCGGCGGCCGTGCCGCTCAATGCCGCCTTCCCACCGGTGCGGGCCATCGCCACCACCTTGCGGCCGAGCCGGTGGATCTCCGCCCGTGTGAGCTCCAGTGCCGCCGCCGGGGTCTCCAGCATCGCGAGGTTGAGGTGTTGGGCCACGGCCAGCGGATCGGTCGGGCGGTCGCTGATCAGCCGCTCGAGGCCGCGTGCGATCGGGCGGGTGATCCCGACCACGAGCAAGAGGTTGACGGCCGCGAACACGGTGTAGGCGTTGGCGACCTGCCTCGGGGTCTCGGCGGCCATACGGGCGGTGCCGGTGAGCTCCGGCGCGCTGGGCGACATCCAGATGGCGATGGCGGTCAACACGCCGATCAGGGGCAGCCACAACAGCGCACCGCCCAGGTTGAGCAGCACGTGGAACGCGGCGGTCCGCCTGGCCGGCGCACCGGCGCCGATGGAGGCGATACCAGCGGTGACGCACGTTCCGACCTTGGCACCCAACGCGATGGCGATGGCGCTCGGCAGATCGACCAGGCCCTGGCTGGCCAGCACGATCACGATGCCGATCGTGGCCGAGGACGACTGCACCAGCGCGGTGAACACCGCCCCCACGGCCAGGGCCGCGAGCGGGCCACCGGCCCCCCGGAACAGTTCCATGACCTGGGGCTGATCACGGAGCGGAGCCACCGAGCCGCCCATCAGGTCCATGCCGAGGAACACGAGTCCGAGCCCCAGGAGACCCCCGCCGGCCTGCCGTACCGAGGGGTTTCGGCGCATCAGCGACAGCCCGAAGCCGGTCGCGATCATGATGCCCGCGAACCGGGTGACGTCCAGCGCGATGATCTGGGCCGTGACGGTGGTGCCGAGGTTCGCGCCGGCGATGACCCCGACCGCCTGGGTGAGGGTCATCACGCCCGCCGAGACGAACCCGACCGTCAGCACCGTCGTGACCGAGGACGACTGGATGACCGCCGTGACCCCGGCGCCGGATAGCGCACCCAGCCACGGCCGCTCCGACACGCGGGCGAGACCGTCGGCGAGGCGCGAACCCGCCGCGGACTGCATCGCCCGGGTCATGCGCTCGAAGCCGAGCAGGAACACGACCACGCCACCGAGCAGCCCCGTGGTCAGGTCGAACCACGACAGCTCCGTCACGCCTGGCCGATGAGCTCGAGGTAGGCGTCCTCGAACGTGGGAGGCGCGAGCGTCAGATCCTCGAGCAGGACGTCGCGCTCCTTCGCCCACCTGTTGAGCCACTCCAGATCCCGTGTAGGCCTGGCCGAACGCAGCTCCACGATCCGGTCGAGGCCGATCGTCAGCAGGTGACCGGCATCGGGGAGATCACATCCGGGGACGTGCTCGGGGAGGCTGAACCGGATGATCCTCCGCTCGCTGCCGCTGCGATCGGCGAGTTCGTCCGGTGCGCCCACCGCGATCATCTTCCCGGCGGCGAGCACCCCGACCCGATCGGCGAACTGCCTCGCCTCCGCGACGCGGTTGGTCGTGAGCACCACCGTCGTGCCTCGGGCACCGAGCTCCTCCATCACCGCCCCGACGTTGCGTCGCGAAGCCGGGTCGAACGCGGTCGTGGGCTCGTCGAGGAGGAGCAACTCCGGGGCACCGATCAACGCAACGGCGAGATCGACGCAGCGCTGCTCACCGAGCGAGAGGGTCTCGATCCTCACGTCACGCTTGCCGGCGAGTCCGACCATCTCGAGCACCTCGTCGACCGGCCGCGGGCGGGCACACGTGGCGGCGCGGTAGCGGACCAGCTCGCGTGGCGTGCACATCCCGTCGTGATCGGTCTCCTGCGGCACGACACCGATCCGCTCGCGATGGACCCTCGCCGCCACGGCCGGATCCACCCCGAGCACCAACACCTCGCCGCCGCACCGTGCTCGGCGTCCCTGCAGGATCTCCATCGCCGTGGTCTTACCCGACCCCTTCGGACCGACCAGACCGAACACCTCGCCCCGGGCCACGTCGAAACTCACGTCGTCCAGGGCGCACAGCTCGCCGTAGTGCTTGCGCAGCCGCCGAACGTAGACCGTCTCCACCGTGACGCCTCTCCTGCGACGCACCGCGCCCGGTCACGAGCCGGTGCCATCCCGATGCCAGTGTGCAGAGGCCGGGGGCCGTGAGGCAGAGTCACCCGACCCGAGCTACCGGGGTCGGTTGTCGGGGATTCGGCGCCCGACCGGTGACACCGCCTCGTATCCTCTGCCGGATGCGACCCCCGAACCTCACCGACGCGGACCGGCACCACGAGGACCTCGAGGGGGTGACCCGCGCGGTCATCGGCTGCCGCGCATGCCCCCGGCTGGTCGCCTGGCGCGAAGAGGTCGCGTCGACCAAGCGTGCGGCCTTCGCGGACGAGACCTACTGGGGCCGTGCCGTGCCAGGCTTCGGTGACCCGGACGCCGGAGTGCTCGTACTCGGTCTGGCGCCCGCGGCCCACGGCGCCAACCGGACCGGCCGGATGTTCACCGGCGACCGCTCGGGCGACTGGCTCTACGCCTCGCTGTACCGCACCGGTTTCGCCAACCAACCCACCTCGAGGTCGATCGACGACGGTCTCGTACTGACCGGGGCCTGGATCACCGCACCGGTCCGCTGCGCGCCGCCGGAGAACAAGCCGACCACGGAGGAGCGCGATGCGTGCGCCCCGTTCCTCGACGCCGAACTCGACCTCGTGCCGTGGCGGGTGATCGTGGCACTCGGCGCCTTCGCCTGGGCGGGCGCGCTGCGCCACACCGGATGGGCGGGTCGCAAACCGCGCTTCGGACACGGCACCGAGACGGTGCTCCCCGACGGCCGCACGTTGCTCGGCAGCTACCACGTCAGCCAGCACAACACGTTCACGGGCCGGTTGACCGAGCCGATGCTGGACGCGGTCTTCACCCGGGCGCGATCCATCACCGCCGCGCGGTAGTCGGGTGCGCGGCGCCATCCGCGCGTCGACGGCCCGCCCATCGCCACCCCGCGCCCGTCCGGGAGCCACGTCGCGTTCGAACGTCGGGCACGGGCACGTGGGTGCCCGGCCGCTGCGCCCAGGCACAGCTCGGCTCCGACCAGGACGGTCCTCGCGTGTCCACCATCAGCACCTCGGCCTCACCGGGACTCTTCCCCGTGGCTTCGCGGGTGGCCTCGACGAGCAGCCTGGTCGCCATGCTGGCCGTACTCGTCCTCGGCGCAGTGCCGGGACTGCTCGACACCGGCGTCGTCTGGGTCGTGCTCGCCGCGGGCCTGCTCATCGGCCTCCCGCATGGCGCCGTCGACCACCTGGTGCCCGAATGGTTGCTCGGTAGACGATTGCCGGGGCCGCAGGCCGTCGCGGGCCTGGTCGCCTACGTGGCGGTGGCCGCCGGCTTCTTCGGACTCCTGCGTGTGGCTCCCCTACCGTCGGCGTTGGTGTTCCTGGCCGTGTCAGCGGCGCACTTCGGCGCCGGGGACGTGGAGTTCCATGCGCTGCGACGCGGTGTGACCCCGCGGTACCGCATGCTGGCCGTAGCGGCGTTCGGTCTACCCACCGTGGCGCTGCCGATCGCCCTCCACGCCGAGCAGGTCGAACCCGTCCTGACCGCGCTCGCACCGCAACTGGCCGCGCTCGCCACCCCGCAGGTGCGCGGCGTACTGCTCGTGGCGACGCTGCTGGCCGCGGCGGTCACGGGGTGGCGGGCGCTGAACGCGGGCGACGTCCGCGTCGCGCAGGACCTGGTGGTGCTCGTGCTGGTGTTCGCCGTCGCCCCTCCCCTGGCCGCCTTCGCCGTCTACTTCGGGTTCTGGCACGCCGCCCGCCACATGGGTCGCCTGCTGTCGCTCGACCCGCGTAACGCCCACGATCTCGCGAACGAGCGGCTCGGCCGACCGCTGTGGCGCTTCGCACGGCTCGCCGCCCCACCGACGGCAGCCAGTCTGATCGTCCTGGCCGGGCTGTGGTGGGGGGCGGGTGGCGCCCAGGGGCTCGTCAGCGCCCACCTCGGCCTACTCGCCGCATTGACGATGCCCCACGTCGCGGTCGTGTCCTGGCTCGACCGCACCGGGCGGCTGGCCCGTGACCGCGAACTGCCGGAGGTGCGCGCATGACCCTCTCCGATCGCCGGATCGTGATCGTCGGAGCCGGCCTCGGCGGGCTGTCGGCCGCCTGCCACCTCGCCACCAAGGGTGTCGAGGTGACCGTGCTGGAACGCGGCGATCGGCCGGGCGGACGTGCCGGGCTGTGGACCGAGGCGGGGTACCGGTTCGACACCGGACCGGCGGTGCTGACGATGCGCGGCGTGCTGGAAGACACCTTCCGCGCCGCGGATGCGGCCCTCACCGACCACCTCGATCTGGTGCGCCTCGATCCCGCCTACCGGGCATCGTTCTGGGACGGCAGCGCGATCCACGTGCGCGCCGGCCGCGAGGCCATGCGCGACGAGGTCCGGTCCTTCGCGGGAGCCGGCGAGGTCGCCGGCTACGACCGGTTCGTCGCCTGGATCACCCGGCTGTACGAGATCGAATTCGACGCCTTCATCGACCGCGACCTGTCCTCCCCGCTCGATCTCCTGCGGACCCCCGGAGCGCTCGCCCGGCTGACCGCGAGCGGTGGGTTCGGTCGGCTGCAGAACGGGGTGAACCGCCACTTCGAGGACGAACGGCTCCGCCGGTTGTTCTCGTTCCAGGCGATGTACGCCGGCCTGACGCCGATGCAGGCCTTAGCCATGTATTCGGTGATCACCTACCTCGACACCGTCGAGGGCGTGTGGTTCCCACGCGGCGGGATGCACGAGGTCTCGACCGGGCTAGCCGACGCGGCAACGAAGGCCGGCGTGCAGTTCCGGTACGACACCGAGGTGGAGCACATCACCCCCCGGCGACGCGGCCACGCCGCGCGGGTCCACACCGATGCCGGTCCCATCGACGCCGAGGTGGTCATCGCCAATCCGGATCTGCCGGTCGCCTACGAGCAGCTCACCGACGTCGAGGCACCACGTCGTGCACGCAAGGGGCACTACTCGCCGTCATGCGTGCTGTGGCTCGTGGGCGCACCCCGCGCCGCCGGCGGGGCCGGCGCCCACCACACCGGATCTGCCCCCGGCGCCCACCACA
>PWLR01000198.1 GCA_003558435.1 Nitriliruptoraceae bacterium
CCCAGCAGGGTGGTGTCGGCGGTCAGCGGTGCCGAGGTGATCGCGACGTGCTGGCCGGGGATGTCGGTGGCCGGCAGGAACCCGACCAGCGCCCCCGCACCAGGCAGGGACGACAGTGCGGCCGGCTGGCCACCGGGTGGCGAACTCAGCGTGACGCTGCGAGGGGCGTCGCCCACCGCGCCCGGGGCACCGTCGGGCTCGTGCAAGCGACCGTCCGGGGTCAACTCGAACGCCAGGACCTGCCGCGCACCGCGGTCACCGGGGGTCGCGCGAGCCGGTAGGGCCTCCCGGTCGCGCGCCGCGTCGGCGGCCTGGTCGGTCCAGGTGAACGCCGGGGCCTCGGGCTCGTCACCGTCGCGCAGCCACCGCTCGAGCCAGGCATCGGTCTCCTCGCGGAGCTCGTCGCTCCCGGCTCCGCCGACCACCTCGTGACCGCCGACGACCCAGCGCAGCCGCACCGGGGTGCCGCTCGCCGCGATCTCCTCGGCGTTGCGCCGGGACTCGGTGAGGTCGAACAGCGTGTCGTCCTGCCCTTGCAGCAGCAGGGTCGGCGCGGTGACCGCATCCAGCCGTCCGGCCGGGCTACGCGCGTCGAGCACCGCCCGGGCCGGCTCCGTGAGCACCCCGCTGCGGGCGAGCTCGAGGTAGACCTCGAAGATCTCCCGGCTGAACCGACCACAGGGGTCCAGGCCACCGTTCGCCGCCGCCCGGGGGTCACCCTCGATGTCCACTTCAGGTTCAGACCCAGGTCCGGGTTCGAGGGTCGGAGCGTCAGGATCAGGGTCCGGTGGCGTGCCGGAGGCCGAAGGATCGAAGGCGTCGGCAGGTAGGGCGTTGGCGGTGAACAACAGGCTGGTCCATCCGGTCTTGAGGACCCCGGGCGCGACCTCGCCGGGCCCGATCACCCCGTTCGGGGCGAGCGAGCGTGACAGCGAGTGCCAACCGGCCGCGGCCACCACGGCGTCGAGGCGCGGCTCCTGAGCCGCGGCCAGCAACGCGGTCCCGGCGCCATAGCTGCCACCGACGATCGCCACACGCGGGTCCCCCACCGCATCGAGGCGCACGTCCGGGCGCTCCGCGAGCACGTCGATCAAGCGGGAGACATCGGCGATCTCCGCGTCGGGATCGGCCAGTCCGACCCGGCCTCCCGACGAACCGAACCCCCGCGCGGACCAGGTCATGACCACGAACCCGTCGTCGGCGAGCCGGCGAGCTTGTGCGTCCGACCCGGAACGATCGCCGAGGAACCCGTGGGCGAGCAGCACCGCGGGACGCGGATCGTCGGCGGCCGCCTCGCCCGAGCGGTAGATCGCGGCGTCGAGTTCGAGCTGCTCCGCGCCGTCGGGCACCGTCACCCTCAGCGAGGTCACCTCGATGTCCGAGCGGCCCAGGACGATCACACCGACGATGAGGGCGACGATCGCGACGGCGACCGCCACGGGCACCCACGTGCGACGATCGATCACCACGCCCCCCTCCGTGGTCGGCGCGCCCTCGCGGGTCGACCACCACCGGGACCGCCCTTGCGCGAACACCGTTCGTTCCGGGATGCGAGCGCGGATCGGCGGGCGGTTCCGGCTCGCGTTCGAGCCGACGAGCGGGCAGGCTGTGGCCGATGCCCGTGACCCCACCGCGTTCGAGTCCCACCGTCCTGGCCGAACTGGCCGAGGTCCGTCGCCACCTGCTCGAAACGCCGCCGCATCATGGTGCCGGCGTGCGCGAGTCGCTGCAGGCGACGGCCCGACGCCTGGAGCGTGAGCTCGCGGCGGCACGCGCGACCGAGGCCGAACGCCGCAGGTGAACGCACCGATCCCGATCAGCCATGTCGATCGCGCGATCCGGCACGGAGCAGCCACAGAGCCACGAGCAGGTACCACAGGTCGGCGAGGGTGTTGAAGACCCGCTGCTGCAGGCCCGGCCAGCGCGGCACGACCCCGAGGTAGCGGATCGCGAACGCCACCAACGCCAGGCCTCCGATCACCCACGACCATGCGGCGAGGCGCGGGGCGACCCGGCGCAGCCGCCACGCGAAGGCCAGTGGCGCCAGCACCAGCGCGAGGTAGCCCGTACCCGCGGTGATCGTGTGCGCCGTGTCGTTCCAGGCGGCGCCGGTCCCCGGGCAGCCGGCCGAACACGGGGCCCCGACCACCAGCACGGTGAAGACCCCGGCCACGACCACCAGGGTGGGTCCGAGCCGACCGCGGCCAGGCAGGCCACGATCGAGGGCGGGCCCGAACGCCACCAATGCGACCCCCGAGAGCAGCAGACCCGCGACCACCCAGCCGCGCGACGACCACGGCGCACCCAACTCGAACAGTTCGCTGATCGCCTGGTCGAAGGGGTCGTGGTCCTCGCGCACGGCCCCCGCCAGCAGCCAGCCACCGACGTAGGCCCCCAGCCCCGCGATGGCGCCGATCGCGGCGCGCCGGACGTACGCGTCCGGTGTCGCGCCCGCGCGGTGCAGTTCGCGCTCGATCTCGGTCACCTGGTACTCCTGTTCGGCCCGCCCACCGGACGGTAACCCTGCCCGGCGGTGACGCCCGCCAGCGTGGACGTGCCCGCTGTGCCACCATCCGACACGACACGACACGAGCACGACACGAGGAGCACATGTGAGCTGGGACCCGACGGGCAAGGTGGCGGTCATCACCGGGGCCTCCAGCGGGATCGGTGAAGCCACGGCTCGCCGGCTCGCCCGGCTCGGCATGACCGTGGTGGCCGTGGCTCGGCGCGAGGACCGACTGGCCGCCCTCGCGGCCGAGCACCCGTCGATCGTGCCTCATGTCGCCGACGTCACCGACACGGGGCAGATCGACGCCTTGGCGGAGCGGGTCCGTGAGGAATTCGGCGCCTGTCACGTGCTGATCAACAACGCCGGCGTACCGGGCGGCAGCTTCCGCGGGCGCGACGACCTCGAGGACACGCTGCACACCCTCGACGTCAACCTGTCGGGCTCCATCCGGTGCATGGCGTCGTTCGCGGAGCTGTTGTCCGACAGCGCACCATCGCGCGTGGTCAACGTCGCCTCGGTCGCCGGGAAGCTCGGCATCGGGCCGGCCGGCTACGCCTCCAGCAAGTTCGGACTGGTGGGCTTCAGCGAGGCCATGGCGCTCGCGTGGCGCTCACGCGGCATCACGGTCTGCCAGCTCAACCCGGGGTTCATCCACACCGAGGGCTTCCCGAAGGACCAGATGCGCGCGTCACCGATGGGTCGGTTGGTCGGAACCCCCGAGGACGTCGCACGGGCGATCCACGAGGTGCTGCTCTCCGGCGCCACCGAACGCACGGTCCCGGCGTGGTACCGCGCACTGGTCGTCCTCCGACACGTGGCCACGCCGGTCTATCGAACGGCCGCGACCCGCACGAAGCGTTCTGGGGGATCTCGCGACTGACCCGAGGCTCGTCGAGGCCTACAGGGCGGCATCGTCGTCGGCGTGTCCGGCCTCACGGTCGACGAGCTGCTCGATGACCGCATCGGGGACCGCGGCCTCGCCCCGACGTTCGAGGATCCATCGATCGATCAGGTACCACCATCCGTCGAGCCAGCTGATCCGGCCACGTCGGTCGGCGGGGATCTCGTGGGCGGGCACGCGCCATATCCGCACCTTGATCGAGGCATCCAGCGGTAGGCCGCGCCACAGGTCCACGATGCTGGACAGGTCCTCGAGCCCGGTGTGTGCCACGAACACCACGTCGGCCGATGGCGCGGCCTCCAACGCGGCGAGCACCCCGCCCGGCCGGGGCGAGAGCACGTAGCGCATCAGCCGGGCGCGTTCGGCCCGGTCGTGCTCCCCCGATTCCTCGAGCTTCGCGATCGATCGCACCCGACGGTCCTCGGTGAAGTTGCCGCCCTCGGGGAACAGCACCAAGCCGTCGTCCGGGCCGAGGCCCGCGGCCAGCCGCGCGATGCCCGCCGCCGCCG